>JASEGY010000138.1 GCA_030019105.1 bacterium
CCGCAATCGTAACATTCTCGCGGACAACGCAAATGTTGCGGGGTAATAGTATACCTCACTCGTATAATATGTTTGTAGTGGTCGAGCTTGCTCGACATAGTCTGGCACAGCAGATCAAGCTCTGCAACTACATAGCCATACCTCACTCGTATAATATGTTTGTATCTGAAACACTACCAACTTTTTTTTCCCTTACAAAAAGCGGGGAAGAGATGAGGTAATCCGCCGTGGCCCTGTTGCAGGCAATAGGAACGTCATATAGAACAGCCAGCCTGAGGAGGGCCTTGACATCCACATCATGTGGCTGGGGAGATAAAGGATCCCAGAAAAAGATTAAGGCATCCACCTTCTCCTCCACGATCATGGTTCCTATCTGGGAATCACCGCCCAGCGGGCCACTCTTAAGCAAGTTTACTTGCAGGCCGGTCTCTCGGTTTATGGCTGTTCCGGTATTCTTCGTGGAATATAGATTGTGGGAAGACAAACTCCCCTTGTTGTATCCCGCCCACTCTAACATGTCCTTTTTCTTGGCATCATGGGCTACCAAAACAACAGTTTTCTTATCCATTAAATTTTCTCCTTTTCCAAAAAGTTTAATATCATTCTGTGGATAACCTCATTGGCCGAAACCAGATAAGATAATCCTTCTTCCGCCCCTCCAAAGAGGGGAAAATCCTCCAGGCTTTGTCCATAGGCGTCGCTGACGATACAACCGGCTTCTTTGGCAATAAGATAGCTGGCCGCAATATCGTAAGGGCAGGGGCCCAGCACCTTTCCTCCCCCAAGGACCCTGGCCTGAGTCAGGCTTTCCGGGTATTCCCGAAGAAGCCGGCCGCCCACATCAACATGGGCATCCAACTGCCCCAGCAAGAGGCGGCTGGTAGTGAAGGAGGAGCTGCTTAAAAGAAAACAGCCCCCTTTAACGGCTGAGATATCCACTAATGAGCCGATAAATTTAAAGAGAGGCAAGCTGGGCCGGCCGACTACTTCAAAGCTCCATCTCAAGCGCTCAATATCCTGGTTAGAGGAAAGAACAACAGGGATTTCTTTCTTACTATCGAATATCTTTGCGGCTCCGCCCCTCCCCTGCTCCGCCCCTCCCCTGCTTGTTTTCTCCTCAGCCTGAAATATCTTTGCGCCTTTACCCTTTTCGGCCAGGAAAAGGCGCTCACCCTTTATTTCCTTCAGGCAGCCATACCGAATATCTTTAAAAGCAGGTTTCTCCTGCCGGTAATCGGCCAGGGCAACAGAGACACAAGCCGCTTCAAAGCCAACCACGGCCGGCCGCGAACCATCAACCGGATCAACGATCAGTAGAAAACGCGGCTCCGGGCCGAATCTGACCAGACCTTTGTCTTCTGAGAAATAAGCCCAATCAGGGCCTTTCTCTTTAACGTAATCATAAAGCACCCCTTCGGCTATCTCATCAATCCGGAAGGTAGGGTCTCCGCTGGCTGCCCGGCCGGTAATCTCTCGGGCTGAAGCCTGGCCGACATAAGGACTAACCGCAAACCAGATTTTCTCCGTTAAATCTAAAACAACCTCCTCTTCTTCAAGTTTCGAGTTTCGGGTTTCGAGTTTCGGGTTCATTCTCACCCCTTTAATACTTGGTTTATTGAGAATTACTCAGCCCTGGAAGGGCTGTGGGATAATAGCTTGGGGTGGAACCCCAAGGAACAATGTTCGCCGGCCTTGTTCATCGTTTGGGCAATGGGATTAATTTTGTAGTGGTCGAGCTTGCTCGACATTACGGCAGAGCAAGCTCTGCAACTACAACACCCAATTTGGTTAAGCACTTTTTGCCGAAACGATGAACAAGGCCAGATAATTCTTCTAATGAGTTGCGAAGAACTTTTCACTGTCGAGTAATGAATATACAGGAACCTGGATAGTTTTTGTTGGTTCCATCTGTTTCTGTACAATATGGTCGATGGCCTTTACCACATCCGGCTTTAAAACTTTTTCTCCACATTGTGTACAGACTCCCTTAGCGCGGCGAAGCCGCAACCAACCTTAAGTGCCTTAAGTGCCTAAAGTTTTAAGTGTCTAAAGTAGGCCGGCTTTCTTCAACTTTAGGCACTTTAGTGCACTTTCTAACTTTAGACACTTGTGGATTACTCCAGAATTCTCGCGGACAACGCAAATGTTGCGGGGTAATAGTATAGAAACATTTTCAAAAATGAACAACCGGCCTCCACATCTAATTTCACGAGGCAGAAGTTGCTCTTTGACAGTTCCGCCACAATAGAAGCAATCACTATATTTCTTTTTCACGGCTTAACACCTCCATTCATCGATTTCTTGTATACGGGTCTCGCAGTCTGTCGGAGAGAAAATCTATCTGTGCGCAATTTTGTAGTGGTCGAGCTTGCTCGACGTTTTGGCAGAGCAAGCTCTGCAACTACAACAAGATGCCGTGAACATTGGGATTCTCTATTTCACTCCGACAGACTGCTAGAAATAATTCTCTTCCTAAAAAATATCTCCTTGATATAACAGTTTCAGGAAATCAGCAACAGGTAAAACGTCTATACCGTCATAATGATATGCTCTATTACCTCTATACACACCGAACATTTTATCGACCTGAATCCGGTCATCGTTTCCTATAGAACGTATATGGTCATCCCATTTCCTCTGCCATTTATCAGCAATTTTTGCTTCGATGCAAACAATGTGAGCACAAGATGTCTGTTGACGTTTCCGGGTTTCAATAACAAAATCAACTTCCACACCGCTGCCGGTTCGGTAAAAATAAATTGACCGGTTCTTGTTTTGAGTGTGGTTGTATACCCTTAATTCATGGTATAGCATAGTTTCGAATGCCCTTCCTTGCCAAAGCCTGTCAACAGGGTCAAAAACAAGGCCTGCCGCCGCTCTGGCAACACCGGGGTCAAACCAGTAGAATTTCGGATGGGCTTGCTCCCTGACCTTCAGGTTCGGGCGGTAGGTGGGAAGGAAATGCCCAAGAAGTGTATCCTCTAAGATTGAAAAATAGACATCCACACTGCTCCGTGGCACCGAGGCTTCTCGAGCAATATTCTGGCCGTTGACTATCTGGCCGTTTAACAATCCCGCAATTCCCAAAAACCGCAGGAATGGGGGTAAATTCCTGACAATACCTTCCTCTTTTATTTCTTCTTTGATGTAAGTATTAACGTAAGCGTTAAGAATATCCCGGGCATTTTCCCGGTCAAGTTGGACCATGGGCAAAAGTCCCCATTGAAGAGAAAACTCAGGATCAAAAATATCTGTGAGCTCCTTCCAGGAGAATGTTTCGAGGTTACGAGTAAGCGCCCGGCCGCCCAAAAGATTCACTCCCCCACGGCGTAATTTTCTGGCAGATGAACCGCATAGCGCAAACCTCCATTCCTTAGCTTCCATCAGTCGATGGACTTCATCGAGAAGAGCAGGTATCTTTTGAATCTCATCAATCACAACCCAGGAGTCAGGCGGCAGGTTTCCTGCCATCGCCTCCAAAATATTCGGTCTTTGGGAAAGCTCAAGGTATAATGATGAATCAAGGAGGTCGAAAAAAACCGCATCCGGCAAGACTTCCTTAAGCCAGGTAGTCTTTCCAATACCCCGGGGACCAAAGAGGAAGAACGAACGGTTGGGTAACTCCAATAATCTGGGAATAGGAGACTCTTTCATAGTGTAAAATTACATCTATTTTGTAATTTTGTAATGCGGAATTACAAAATTATTGTAAAAATAAAGCACTGCGCTATTTTACCATAGACTCCTGAATTGTCAAGAAATTTCGACCTGTATAATCAAAAATTCACCACGGAGACACGGAGGCACGGAGGGTTGAAAAACTTTATCATAGTCCTGGCTTTCAATTTCAGCACGGATAAAATCTGGTGTAATGGCCATCTACAGATAATTCTCCTCCAGATATCGCTTCCTCTCTCTGGCCTTGTTAACCCACTTGCTATTGGGATATTCGTTGATCAGCCGGCCATAAGCCTCAACTGCCTTTTTGTAATCCCTGGTTTCATAGACTTGATCGTAAAGCTCCCCGATATTGAAGAGGGCCTGTTCTGCCTCTGAGGTCTTAGGGTAATTCGCTACCACTTTGTGATATTCGGCTAAGGCCTGCCGATAATCCTTTAATTTTCGATAGCTGTCAGCCACGCCCATTTGGGCATTAACCCCAAGAGGACTGCCCGGATAAAGCTCAAGTAACCGGAGGTATTCCAGTCTGGCCTTTTCGTAATCATCTTTGGCATAATTAGAACGGCCGATCAATAATTGGGCATCATCCAGTAAACTGCTTTTGGGATAACTGTCCATAAGATTTCCGGCTGTAGTAATCGCCGCATCAAAGGCCTTGTTGTCAAATTGACACCGGGCTATGCCAAAGGTTGCCTTATCTAACAATGTACTTTTGGGATACTTACTGATCAACCGCTCATATTCGGTTATGGCCTGATCGTATAGTTTCCGGCGATATAAATCCTGGGCTAAATTGAATTGTTCCTGATCCTCCGGCGGTTTCAATCCTTCTTCTTCCGGTATTTTTTCTTGTGCTACCGGAGGTTTGAGAGGCAACTCTTCTTCCTTGAGAGATTCCCGCGTGAGGGGGAGAGAAGATGGTGGCCGGGTTTCTCCCGTATCCTTTGTTACTGTTCCTTTGAATGGGGTGTCAGGCTCTTCTGTTTCTTTAACTCCGGTATCAGGTCTTTCATCGCCTGACACCTTTCCTGATGTTTCACTTCTAACTTCTCCTCTTGTTCTTTCCACTTCCCCGCCGGGGAATACTCCTTCCGCCTTCTTATCCGCCGGGCCGAGCCGGCCTGGCGGGCCGAGCCGGCCTGGCAGCCCCTTCAATTCCTGAATCTTCTTAGACAGGGCTTCTTCAAAGGCCTCTCTGGCCTTAATATTACTCGGATATTCCTTCAGGATTTGCCCAAATATAATCAGAGCCTGCTCATATTTTCCCTCGCGAAGGTACGTTAACCCTTCTTCCAGAGAAACCTCTTTTTGAGTATGCGCCTTTTGAACTAAGACGGTAAGAAGGGCAATCACAATGATAAACAGTAATCTCTTCATCATTATCCTCTTAGCGCCTATCCCAAAACCGGCGCGATAGAGAAACCAGGTTTCTTCAAGAAACCTGGTTTCTGGTCACGCGGGAGAGGTTTTGGGATAGGCTTTTAGTACTTCTCCATTCCTTCTTCTTCCGAGCAGGAAATATCCTTCAGGCTGGGATCAAGCTTGAGGGCATTGATGTAAGCCTTAATCGATTCCGTATCCTTACCCATATCATCATATATATTCCCCAGTTCTAAATGAAGATTCGCGTCTTTCGGATCGAGTTTAATGGCCTCCTTCAGGGCTCCGGCAGCCTTTTCATAATCTCCGCTCAAACAGTAAACTTCGTATTCCTTAATGTAATTATCCTTAGTTAATGCAACTTCCCGGCTTTCTTGTTTAACCGGGGCATGTTCTTCCGGCGCCCCGCAGCCTCGACAGCCATAGATTCCACTGACCAAAATCAAACCCAGGATAAATCCGACCGGCAACCACCATTTATTAATGCTCCTCATTTTTCTATTCACTTTCTTCCCCGCTTCCTTTCTCTTCCTCTTGATTTTTCTTTAGGACATATCCTTCCGCCCACTGTATTGTCATTTCAGCAAATATTATTGCTTCATTTACATCAGATTCTGATATTTCCCCCCAAAAGCCTGGATAGCGAGTCTCCACCGCATAAGGTGTTAATACTCCAACTTCCAGAAACTCGGAAGGAATTGAAATGCCGGTATGTTCAAAGGTATCGAGAAGTTCTTCGATATCATGGGTAAAAGGGAAATCAACATGAAAAAACAGTAGAACTGCCTTCAGAGACTTTTCAACAGCCTGCTGTGCATGAAAGCATATCTGTTCCAATAGAACATCCTGGTTGAGTCCGAGTTTAGCCAGTTTTAAATCACTTCTCGCGTGAGTCAGCCAGTCTTGTGGCGAAGCGATTATACGCTTTTCACCTTTTGGATTCATATGCAACCTCCCCATTTCTGATTGCCTCTCTATAGATCATGCCTGGGGTATCTGCCACTTCGTCAAGTATACTCTCCGAAACCACTATAATATCCATCGGCATTAAAATCCCCTTTAAGCTACGGCGAATTCTGACACTTTCTTTCCGCGGACTTTTTACCTCATCTTCCATTACTACCATCACATCCAAATCGCTATTCAGGTGCATATTGCCCCGAACATAGGAACCAAAGAGAATGATCTTGAGCGGTCTGCTCGTTTCTACAATCTTCTCAATTGCAACATGAATCTTTTGTGGAGTTACAGCCCAGGAAACACTCATAGAACCTCCTCTCAGGGATAAGGATAACTGACAACGGACTAATGACTAATGGCCTTAAATCCGGCTATCCCCTCCTCAGCCAGACCATTAATCAGTTGAGTCGCTATCCAGCCGTTAAACAAACCGGTAATAGTAGCCAGAATAAGTAAAAAAGGCAATTGAATAAAAACACCAATGTGGTTGATCAGGACAAGATAAACAACACCGATTTGAATCAAAATATGGACGATCGCCCCTATCACACTAATCATCATCCAGGAAAGCCAGGGGAAAAACCATTTGAAACTAAGCCCCATAATTCCCGTACTGCCAACGCCACCCGATATACTAAGGAGAAAAGCAGGCCCCAATAAAGTGCCGCTTACCAGACCGCCCAGGATGCAACGCATAATAGTAACGATTATTCCTCCTCTCAAGCCAAAAAGCACCAGGGCTAAAATGGTGACTATATTGGCCAACCCCAGCCTGAATCCCAAAATAGGGGGAAAGATAAGGACTTCGATGGTATGGAGAATAACCGCTAAAGAAGTAAGGAGGGCCATTCGGGTTATTTGGTTAGGCTCAAGTTTCATGGGTTATTGGTCTTCTGCTTGAGAATCTTCCTAACATCTAACATCTTTTATCTGTTTCACCTTTCTTAACTCCTCTACAAAGCCCAACCACTGCAAAAAATTTTCTATCCGCTCTGTTGGCGTTCGCAAGAGGTTTTCATGCAAGAGTGTTAAATCTATTCCTTCTTCCTTTGCCCGCTTAACTGCATCCATAGTTACGTTCTCCATAAGTTCACCTCTCATTGTTACTACTGACGACTGACATTCCTGATGAAGTAATCACCTCCCCCTCAGGAGCGACAATAATCCCTTCTATCCCCTCAAGCTGTTCGATGAGTTCCATACCTTCTGAGTGACCGGCAACAAAGACAGCCGTAGCAAGTATGTCTGCCTCAAGGCAGGTCGGGGCAATGATCGTAACACTAATGCATCCTGTAGCCGGATAACCCGTTCGAGGATCAATTATATGGTGATACCTGACGCCGTCTTTAATAAAAAAACGTTCATAATCTCCTGAGGTAGCCACTGCCAGGTCTTTCAGTTCCAAAACAGTCAGCATCTTATCCTGCCGGGGATGCTGGATTCCTATCCTCCAGGGTTTTCCCTTATGGCTTTGACCGATGGCCCGTATATCTCCACCGGCATTGACCAGAGCCTGGGTAACCCCCTTTTTAAGGAGGACATCAATGGCCCGATCCACCGCATATCCTTTGGCCACTCCACCCAGATCGAGCTTCATCCCTGGCTTAAGAGCGCATTGCCACTGTTCATCTCCCGCCGCATGCTTGATTTCCCTATAATTAACCAGCGACAGTAGAACCACAGGTGGGACACCTGTACTACATTCTACCGCAAGCTTAATTCCCTTATAATTAACCAGAGACAGGGCCGCCTGAAGCCGGTCTTCAGCCGGAAGTTCATAAGGCTCCTCCTGCTTAAAATCCCATAATTTAGTTACCGGGCCAATACTTACATCGAACCGGCCCCCGGTTAATTCAGAATACCAGATTGATGCCTTTAATACTTCCAGGAGTTCAGGGCTTATTTCTTGTGGGGATTCGCCCAGTTGGGAAGGCTCGCTTTCCGGCCCTTGACCCATAAGTGTCTCGATCCTTTTCAGTTCAGCGAAGGCGGCTTTAATAGCTTCATCTGCCTTCTTCCTATCCTGAGACACCACCTTTATTTCAACCAGGGTGTCCATCAAAAAACTGGTTCTACTAATTATTGGTTCCTTTTGACACCCTGTGATAAAGACAACCTCTATCAGGAGCCAGAACAGTAAATTTGGAATTTTCATGCCGCTATCACCTCATCCTTCTGCTATACTCAGCACGGTCATAAATAGTGATTTTGAATAGGTTGTAAGTTGTAGGTT
>JASEGY010000139.1 GCA_030019105.1 bacterium
AGCCTAAACTCCAATTACAACCAACCCCAAAATCTTTTTCTTAAATACTATAGTAAATAGAATTCAAGAATTGATTAGTCCTAAAAATAGCGAGACGGGAAAGGAGGTTTCTCAGTAGTTCCATGAAAAATACCGGTTTAATTTACCATCCAACGTGCCTGAAACACGACATACCCGGTCATCCGGAGAGGCCAGCCCGGATTACAGCCACCATGGAATACCTTAAAGAGAAAGGGATACTAAATCGCCTCTCTCTTATTGAAGCAGAGCCGGTCAGTGATGAAGACCTTTTACGGGTTCATACGGAACAGATGGTATCGAGGGTAAAGGATCTGTCACTTTCAGGGGGCGGATACCTTGATCCTGACACCGGGGTGAACTCTTACACCTACGAAGCAGCCAGGTTAGCGGCTGGCGGGGCCGTAAAGGCGGCCAAATTAGTAATGGAAGGCAGCCTTAAAAACGCCTTCTCTTTACTTCGTCCGCCTGGCCACCACGCGAATCAAGAGAGGTCATCCGGATTCTGCTACTTCAATAATTTAGCCGTAATGATCAAATATCTTCAGGCCAGACACGGTTTGGCCCGGATTTTTGTCTTAGATTGGGATGCCCATGCCGGTAATGGAACTGAGCAGATATTTTGGTCTGATCCCGGGGTTCTGGTGGTTTCCTTTCATCAGGACCCGGCCTTTTTCTATCCCGGCACAGGTTTTATTGAAGAGCGAGGCGGCGGGGCCGGGGAAGGATATACGGTAAATATCCCTCTGCCACCAAGGAGTGGCAATGGGGATTATATTTATCTCCTGGAGGAATTTGTTATCCCCTTAGCCGGAAGATATCAACCTGAATTTATCGCTATTTCTTCCGGGGCTGATTCTCACCGGGATGACTTCATCTCCGGGCTTTCTTTGACAGAAGAAGGTTACGGTGAAATGAGCCGCCGGATGGTGAATTTGGCGGGAGAGCTCTGTTCCGGCCGAATGGTGGTCTGTCTTGAAGGCGGTTACAATTTAAAGGCCCTGGCTCATTCAAACTATTTTATCATCTCCGCGCTATTAGGCGAGGCACAGGAATACGGCCGCTGGGAGAAACCCAGGATGTCCACCAGGAATCTATTAGAAACCAGGTTTCTTCAAGAAACCTGGTTTCTGGATGGCAGGAGGTGAGAAACCAGGTTTTTTGAAAAAACCTGGTTTCTATTCGGAGGAAGAAAAACATGGAAGACCAAAATACCCCTGAAAAAGAACCGGATAAGCTTGACCTGGAAGAGAAGCTGGAGAAACTGGCCATTCAGGTACGGACTTTGCTCAGCCAGGAATATTATGAACTGGTGGAACTAATTAGAAATCCGGTTCGATTGATGTGGATAAATCTTCTTATTGGCTTAGCCCGCGGGATAGGAATATTTATTGGCATGACCGTTGTGGGGGCATTACTGCTTGTTGTATCAGCCAAGCTCTTAAGCGGCATCATCGATCTTCCCTTGATCGGACGTTTCGTGGCTGATTTGGTAGATGCAGTTACGACTCAGATGACCAGACCCGGCCGGTAGGAGATTTCCTACTACTTCATGACATTTGGATTTGTGGGTAGTCTCCGTAGAAACCAGGTTTCTTGAAGAAACCGGGACGGTTCACTTTAGTGTGAAAGCTTGCGGTTAAAAAATGGATATGAAAAATGGTAACCGTTCAGGGGGTAGCTCAACTACGTAACATAAACTCTACCAGGATGTTAGCCGTGGCAGGCCGTACTAATAAATCACATTTTGGTAGGTTTTAGCGACACAAAATGCATACCAAACTACAATATATTGTTGTTTTGAGCACCAGCAATTCAACATATAGTAGGTGAACGGTTACGTTCTTTTTTACTACGGACACGGACAACGGACACGAATTAGGCTCCGCCCCGATTTATTGAGAAGATACTCTAATTCCTTAAGCAGGCACAACTATCCTTTCATTATCAAACAGGGTATATTTGTATCAATTTTCAGGAGGGGCACGGGCTGATGATAGCCCAACAACTGATTGGAAATGAAACTGGAAGGATATTAGAGGGGCTGAACATGAGAGAAAGGCAGGGGTAAAATCCGGAGCAAGAGCAGCGATTGCCTGGCCGTTTTGACCCCACCAGCAGCCAGGACAGAAATGCTCTGTTTCATTATCAGCATCAGAGGGATCACAATAGCCCAAAGGAGAATAATGCTGGTCGCAGGTATGATGTGCACTTTCAAGACACACGATAAATAAAGAAACTAAAAGTAAATAGACTACTGCTTTAAAGGAATATCTCGCTTGTCTCATTATTATCCTTATTGCTTACTGCCTTCTATCTTCTGATTTTCTTTGTGTCTTAGTGTCTTAGTGGTGAACGGTTACGTTATTTGAAACTCTTTATATATTGTCGCACTTCATTATGGTTCCCTATAATAGCAAATGACACAAGTTCTTTTGATTCTACCCAAACTATACGAATTTTATCCGAAACTCGTCCTTCAAAAATTTTATCTCTGCCATTATCTTAGCGCGGCGAAGCCGCAACCAACCTTAAGTGCCTTAAGTGCCTAAAGTTTTAAGTGTCTAAAGTAGGCCGGCTTTCTTCAACTTTAGGCACTTTAGTGCACTTTCTAACTTTAGACACTTGTGAATTACTCCAGAATTCTCGCGGACAACGCAAATGTTGCGGGGTAATAGTATAAAGCTTTTTAATTCTTAAGCCGTAAGGAGCAGTTTGAGTAGTATAATAGTGACAGATTTGTCTCTCAGCTTCAATAATTATTTTTTTATGTGGCGAAGAAAAATCCTCGAAGCGTTTGAGATAGACTCTCTTATAACGGAATCTCATCCTTTAGTCCTTTTCTGCTCGCCTTGCAAGAAAATCCTCTATTTCTCCGACACTAAGAGTAGCATCTCCTTTTTCCTCTGACAAAGCCTTCTCTTTAAATTTCTCAAAGACTTCAGGGGGAATGCGTTCCTCCACATCCATAGGTCTGAGATAAATTATCCCATTGGCATACTCTACTTCTAAATAATCATTCCCGGTCTTCAGTCCTGCCTTTTTAACGATGGGTTTTGGGATAGTCACTTGATTCCCTCTGGTTAGTTTTGCCAGCATAAACTTCACTCTCCTTATCAAAATAAGCAAGCATACCATGTAAAAGTGATTCTGTCAAATACTTTTTTACTTAAATACAGAGGGTTTTTCTTTTAAGAAGGGATTTTCTCGGTAAGATCGGCATGGTTCAAAAAGGGTCAATTTAGGGTGACAATGGTAGTCTGGTAGTCTGGTGAATGGTGGTCTGGTAAATACCAGGCTACCATTCACCAGACTACCAGACACCAGACGACAGAGTGTTACCCTGAACCATGCCCAAATTCATATTTTTAGAGAATACCAGTCTATCTTTCTCGTCAGGTACATGACGGTTGCAAGAACCAGGAACAATCCGATTGAACCGACGAGAAGAGCGTAATCTTGATTTCGCAGCAAGATGTAAAGATATCCGTACAGGAGGGTTATTACTGTTCCGACCACAACAGCCCGCATAGTGCTTTTCAAGATAGCCACGCAGTATGTGGATATCAAGAGAACTATAGCAGAGCTTGCAATTATGTAAGCTGCCACGAATCCGATATGTTCAGCGAGAGAGAGTTCCAACAGGTAGAACAGGCACATGCCGGCGCCAACTAAAAGATATTGAAGTGAGTGTATCCTTATCTTGATAAGAATCTCGAAAAGCCAGAGCGTAACAAACGTCAACACCAGAAAAAGTATTTCATACTTTACACTTCGGTGAGCCATTCGGTAGTGGTCGACTGGTGATACCAGGTTGACCCCAAATCGGGATAATGAGATTGCCTTTTCGAGACCTGCTCCGGATCTCCACTTTTGCGGGTAATTCCTGCCAAGAAAGGGAATGTCCCAGGTTGCCTGAAAACCCTTGTTGGTGACAGTGCGTTGGGAAGGAAGCCAGTTACCTTGAAAACTTGGCTCGCTCCAGTTTGACTTCAGATCGACTTTCGTTTCTTGACCAAAAGGAACAAAGAATGCTCCCATGCTTCCATTTAGCTCTAAAGGGAATGAGAAATCGAAATGCTTGTCGTCCAATCGGGCTTTCAGACTGGCATGGATTCCGGGGGCCGGGACCGGGAGCGGAAGCGGGTCAGAGGTCCGCGGCAGGTGCGTTTTTAGACCGGCACGGATTTCCGTCTTACCCTCACTCGATTCGCCTGAACCAGGCATGAAACTCAATTTGTGCTTATTCCAGGTGAGGATTGGCTGATTCGTGATAGTCCGTGCATCGGAAATACATATTGATAAATATGCCCGATCCCAAAGGATGTCTTCCGAATCAATTCCCCACTCTGAAAAGTCAGGTTGGGCGAATCGGCCGATTACGGTGAGGGACATTCGGTAAACGGGAATCTCAAAGATTCCCCTGTAGCGCACTTCACTGTCAATTTTTCCGAAGATATGCAGATTCTCCGGCAGGAAATCAGCGTATCGGACTTCGGTGTGGATTTGAGGCTCTCCGTCTTTTCGTGTCTCAGACCATTTCTTTACATAAGGAACCACAATAAAGGGGCCGACGACCGACTGCTCTCTGCCCCACTTAGCAGTTACCTCTTCAGTCGTCTCATTTCGTGTTTCCTCACGCTCGCTGATTATAGTTTGAATCATTCCAATAGGAATCTGTAACAAGACAATAAGGAAGCCAATCAGCAAGACCCGTATAAGCTGCGAATTTTTCACTGCTTCCAGACCGCTGGATGCCCAGTTGTTCTCCATAACAAACCTCGCTTTCTGTGTAATAGGATCATTACATTATTGGTACTCCAAATTTAAAACAAAACGCTTAATCGACCAATAGTATCTTCTCAATATTTCGGGGTAGAACCACGCGCGGGCAGAAACCAGAATGATAGGAATTTTGATTTTAGGGCAATTTGGAAGAAGTGTCACAGAAGTGCCCCTCAGATGTTTTTTAGTGCTTTAAGCCCACTGATTTCAAATGAGTGCAGATACTCTCCGCTACCATCAACAAATCTGCCCTATTTACCCCCAAATTTCTGCAAATAAACAGGGTAATTTAGCACAAATCGCCCTGTTTGAAACCCGTTTTACCCCAAATGCTTGGGTCAGTAGCGGAGAGTAACTGCACCCATTTCAAATTATAGTATATATACTCAACGCGGGCATAATCTGCGATTTTGTATCTTCTCAATAACTCAGGGCAATTTGGTTGTAAGTTGTAGGTTGTAAGTTACTTCTACAACCTACAACCTACAACTTACAACCTATTCAAAATCACTATTTATGACCGTGCTGAGTATAATAACCATACCGGCTTTCGAACCGGTCAGGATAGACCTGGATGAACTCTTCAAAGTTCTTCTCGATAATCTGGTAAAACTTTGAGGCTTTAGGTTGCCGCTGTCTATATACTCCCTTGATGGTTGTAGCCATAAGAAAGCTCCAGTTAACAAAACTCCAGAGAATTCGGCTCTCTTAAGTGTAAGAAAAAAAATACCGGCGGAGTTTTCCTGTCCGGATGGCAGTAAAAGGGATGCCTTTAGCACGAGAGACCTCCGCCTCCATCCCCCTGGAGCTGCCTACATAGAGGATACTCACGGCCGGCTCACGTTTAAGCAGCGATTCTATCACAGCTATTGCCGGCGCCGTGTGCCCACCGCTTCCTCCGCCTGTCACCAATATTCGCATTTTTATTCATCCGGGTGTAGCGCAGCAGCTCAGTTAAGCTCTCCTTCGCTCCAAGGCAGTTCTGAGCGCGCCAGTGAAGAATTTCCAGTTTTGCTTCACTGCGCTTGGCGAACGAAGTTGCTTTATCTTCCGCCATATAGCTCCTGGGCTAAACAAGTTCTTCGATAGATGTTCAGAACGCAGTCTTCTGAACTCGGGAAAGCCCATCTGAGGTTGGCACAGCAAAGGTGTATTCGGGGGAGAGCTAAGAAACTCGTTCTCTTCATTGTAATAGGGTTTCGTCCATGAAAAGTCTGGGGGTAAATACCCCTTCTCCCTAGCATACTGTTCCACCAGAGTTCCAGGATAGATCTGAATACCAACCCCCCCACCAACGAGTGAAATCTTCTCCTGATGCTCCTTTATGAATCGTTTCGTCATCTGGACATCTTCCCACGTCTCGCCAATGTGGCCGTAAGTAAAGAATACCTTGGTGTAGATACCTAATTCGGAAGTCCAGTTCAGCACATTTTCTACCTGCTCAAGCGTGATGCCTTTTCGCATCAACTTAAGCACTTTGGGACTTGCGGATTCCACGCCGAAATCCACGTAATAGCAGCCGGCTTTTTTCATCTTTTCGAGCAAGCTCCGGTCCATTGTGTTAACCCGTATTTCGCATTCCCAGGGGAAATCGAACCCCCTTCTCATAAACTCATCGCACAACGACTCGACATGCCCTCTGTCTATCGTCAAAGTGCTGTCGAATATCTTGATCCCAGCCACATTGTACTTATTGAATAGCATCTCGATCTCATCTGCCACGTTCTTGGCCGATCGTTTGGTATACTGAGAGCCCCAAATCATTTTTGCAGAGCAGAAAGAGCATTTCATAGGACACCCTCGCGACGTCATTATGTAGGTCCCTGGTACGTCCAGGAAGTCCATCTTCAGATCGTAGTTGCTCATCTTGACAAGATGCCTCGCCGGAAAAGGCAACAAATCCAAATCCTGGATTCGCGGTCTGTTATGATTATGTTGGATATTACTTCCTTTTCGATAGCTGATACCTAACACATCATCCAGTCTCATCCTTCGATCGATCACGGCCTTTGCCAGGTCAACAACGGTTTGATCTCCTTCATTCCGGACAATGACGTCCATGTCGGGTACGTCCGCAAGTATTTCCTCCGCTGTGAACGTCGCGTGTGGCCCGCCGTATCCTGTAACAATCGATGAATCGACCGTCTTACATATGTGAGCTAATTCAAAGCTTTGGAATCTCGTGGGAGTGGTTCCGGTAATACAAACTATCTTGGGCTGCTGCTCTTCAATGAGGCCCTTGATATCAATGTTTTCACAATCGAGGTCGACAACCTTGACCGCGTAACCTTCTCTTTCGAGAATGGCCGCCAGGCACAGAAGCCCCACAGGAGGCATGGTTCCGCATCCAACAACAATGAATTCGTTTTTTGGATTCACACAGAGTATGTCGATCATTTCACTCACTCCTTTTCTTTCCTTGCTGTCCTGATTGAACCACAAAGCACACAAGTGGTCTTTGTGGTTAGAACGGATGTTCCCTGCGGATAAGTTAGATAATGCCTTCCACAACAAGAGCTTAAGCTGCCATGCAGCCGAAATGAGCCCCCAAGTGGGATTGCTACTCGCAGAGAATTTTTTCTCCGACAGACTGCTAGTACTGCTCGGCGGAAGTTCCCCGCCGGTTACAGAAACCAGGTTTTTTGAAAAAACCTGGTTTCTCAGACTCCTCAAACCGACGAGGGATTTCCGCCGAGCTGTAGTAGTAGTCCTCTTCATCTACAGTGATTCTTTTCTGGCGGGCCACAAACGTAAACCCAACGCCAATCTCTAAGATAAAACTTTCCAACTCTCGCAAGATTGCCGCTTCCATATCCGTTTCACCGTAAGTGTCCTTGAGTCCTAAGAAATCGAGAAAATAGGGATCACGCAAGACCAGGTCTGGTGTGAGCTTATCTTCCTCTCGCAAAGCGGCCAGTTCCTTTTGGGCCAATTCTTCAGGCTTTTTTGAAAGAGCAGTGCGCTCATAAAGCATGCCTGCGATCTTTTGTCGAAGGGTACGGACGCTCCACCGCTCAATCCGACACATTTCTGCATAGAAATCACGTTGGAGATCGTCTTTAAGAGGAATTATTTCGACAAAATGACTCCAGCTCAATTGTCTCGACAGTGTCGAGACAATCGCCTCTTCAGGAAAAACCTCGGCAAAATGAACCATCCGAAACAGATTTGGGCGAGAAAAGCCGTTCCCAAATTCTTCGACCAATTGTCTCGACAGCGTCACGACAATTTCCTGACCGTATTCCGCCCGCTTTTCCCTTAAAATATCCTGCCGGATCCTCTGGCCTGCTTTCCAATATAGCATTACCAGCGCTGAATTTACCAACCGCGCAACGTTCTGCCGGGTTTCGATAATCAGTGTCCTTAAATCGCACAGCAGTTGATTCGTATCCTCTTCAAAAGTTATGGTAGAACCCGTTCAGGTTGTCAGGTTCAGAGGT
>JASEGY010000013.1:0-2696 GCA_030019105.1 bacterium
CCGTAAAGATAAAAGAGGCAATACTTGAACTTCTGGCCAAAAACTATGAAAAAGTCTCGGGTGAAATTCTCTTGAGCAATATTGTGGATGAGAGACTTCCTGTTGAATTTGACAGCTATGGCCGCTGGTGGGATAAAAATGAAGAGATAGATTTAATAGCTATAAACAACCGAACAGATGAAATTTTATTTGGCGAGGTCAAATGGTCTAATAAACCTGTTGGAACAAATATCTATGAAGACCTGAAGAGAAAGTCTCAAAAAGTAGAATGGAGTAGAAAGAACAGAAGAGAGTATTTTGCCTTGTTTAGTAAAAATGGATTTACAAGCAATATGAAAAAGATGGCGGCTAAGGAGAAGATATACTTGTTTCATAAAGATAGGCTTGTTTAAAGAGGGAAAGAAGGGGACGGTTGGGAAAGAAGGGAAAAGAAGGGGACGGTTTACACAACTTTAGGGAAAAGGAAAAGAAGGGGACGGTTTACACAACTTTAGAGGAAAAGAAGGGAAAAGAAGGGGACGGTTTATACAACTTTAGCAAGCTCAAGCAATTGCAACAAAAACATGGACAATGCTATTATTTTAGATTAGTCTGCAGACACAGACCGATGTTGGAAGAAAGGGAAGAAGATACCCAACACCAGAAATCCCAATTCTCCCTAAATCAAGGAGGTGCTAATGCGTTTCTTTAACACGGCCGGGCCGGTCAGGTGTGATGATCATTATTGCCTGCCGCCGCTAACTCGTTTTGACTTAGACGGGATACTTTCGCTTATTGACCAGAAGAAATACTTTGTCCTGCACGCCCCGCGGCAGACAGGCAAGACATCGTGTCTGCTGGCCCTGATGGATTATTTGAACAGGGAGGGGAAGTATCGTTGTCTGTATGTGAATGTGGAGATGGGACAGGCGGCACGAGAGGATGTTCGAGAAGGGGTCCAGGCCATCTTGAGCCGGATGGCGTCAATGGAACGGGCATATCTGAACGACCGCTTCCTCACGAGAATTTGGAAGGAGGTTTTGGAAGAAAGCGGCCCTTATGATGCCCTCAACGAAACACTCACCCGCTGGACTAAAGGCAGTCCTAAACCAGTAGTTCTCCTGATAGATGAGATTGATGCCCTAATAGGTGATACCCTCATTTCTGTACTGCGTCAATTACGGGCCGGCTACTCAGAGCGTCCGGCCCTGTTCCCGCAAACTATTGTATTGTGCGGAGTACGCGATGTACGTGACTATCGCATTCACTCTGATCGGGACAAAGCAATTATCACCGGCGGCAGCGCCTTCAACATTAAAGCCAAATCTCTGCGCTTAGGTAATTTCGGCCAGCCCGAGGTTGAAGCCCTCTATGCCCAGCACACCCAGGAGACCGGTCAGCAATTTAGCGACAAGGCGCTGGCGCTGATTTGGGACCTTACTCAGGGACAGCCCTGGCTGGTTAATGCCCTGGGGTATGAGGTCTGTTTTGAGATGAAGAATGGCCGGGAGCGGTCACAACCGATTACGGCCGAGATGGTGATAGAGGCCAAAGAAAATCTCATCCTAAGAAGAGAGACTCACCTCGATCAGCTTGCTGATAAGCTTGAAGAAGAGCGGGTCAGGGTCGTTATTGAACCTATCCTGGCTGGAGGAGAAATGCCGGATCGGTTGTCTGAAGATGATGTCCAGTATGTAGAGGACCTCGGACTTATCAGTACCAGAGGGCAATTGCGTATCGCCAATCTGATCTACCAGGAAGTCATTCCGAGGGTACTCACTTATACCACCCAGTTGACCATCGCTCAGGAGCCATCCTGGTATATCCGGCCGCAAGACGGTTGCCTTGACATGGACAGGCTCCTGTCTGCCTTCCAGCAGTTCTTTCGTCAGCACTCGGAGCATTGGATAGAACGGTTCGACTATAAGGAAGCCGGACCACAGCTCTTGCTTCAGGCCTTTCTCCAACGAATCCTCAATAGTGGGGGACGCATCGAGCGAGAGTACGGTTTGGGCCGGCTTAGAACCGATCTGTTGCTGGTCTGGCCCTATCCTGGTGGGATACAGCAAGTGGTCATCGAGTTAAAGCTGATCTACGGTTCTCTAAGCAGCACAATCGAGAAAGGGCTTGGGAAAACATGGGAGTATGCCGATCGCTGCGGTGCAGATGAAGCTCATCTGGTGATTTTTGACCGGGACAAAAGCAAGACCTGGGAGGAAAAAATCTTTAACCGGGAAGAAACATACCAGAGAAGGCAAATAAGGATATGGGGGATGTGAAGATAAAGGGGTTGGTTTATACAACTTTAGTAAGCTCAAGCAATTGCAACAAAACCATTGACAATGCCATTATTTTTGGTTAGTTTGCAGACACAGACCAATGCTGGAAGGAAGGGAAGAAGATGCCCAACACCAAAAATTCCAATTCTCTGTAAATCAAGGAGATGCTAATGCGTTTTTTTAACACGGCCGGGCCGGTCAGAGGTGAGGATCATTATTGCCTGCCGCCCTTAACTCGCTTTGATTTAAACGAGATACTTTCGCTTATTGACCAGAAGAAATACTTCTGTATGCACGCCCCGCGGCAGACCGGCAAGACCTCGTGCCTGCTGGCCCTGATGAATTATTTGGGTTTGATTAATCAAACCCCTACACCTACGACGCACCATTAAATTTGAAGAGAATACGAAAGAGCAATGTCTTTTAAAGGAGAAATAA
>JASEGY010000013.1:3509-13833 GCA_030019105.1 bacterium
CGCCCTTTCTTCGGACGCTCCTTCGTCAAAGTGTCAGGGTAAAAAACCTGGAGGAGTTTAGAGAATTAATAGCTCAGAGATAGAGATTTGTACAAACATAATTCACTTAGTGATTTTTGACCGGAGCAAGAGTAAGACCTGGAAGGAGAAAATCTTTAGCCGGGAAGAGACATATCAGGGAAAGCAAATAAAGATTTGGGGGATGTGAAATAGGAGGTTAAGTATCCGAAGATTATTTAAGGCAACAGTAATTACCAGCACGGCTTCGGTGGCAGGTATCTTTGCCGGCATGATTCGGGCCAAGGTTATGGCCCTTTTGCTTGGCCCGGCTGGCATCGGGATCTTTTCCCTGCTGGTCAGTTTTGCTAATTTTGTCGTCCAAATTGCCCACTTAGGAACCCCGGCAGCCACCACCAGATATGTGAGTCAAGCCAGATCAGAGAATGATAAGTTATCTATATCGAAGATTCTAACGCTGATTCTTTATACGGTTTTACCTTGCTCTATCCTTCTTACTATAATTTGCCTCCTCTTCTCTAAGCAAATAGCTCTCTATTTAGCCAATGATCCAACTATTATTAGAATATTGGTCATTATTATTAGTCTGTCTATTCCTTTTAATGTTCTCTGGCTTATACTTGACGAGATATTCTTAGGCTACAAAGAGATTTCACTTAGAGCCAGAATAATTATTGCTAATTTTACCTTGAGCATCATAATAATCGGTCCCTTGATCTATTTTTTAAAGGTTGAAGGTCTGGCTATCTATCATCTGCTCTACATGGTAATGGCGGCCGGTTTATTTGGTTACTATCTGAGAAGAATACTTGCGAGAGAGAAAATTTCTTTTATCTGGAGAATAGACCTTAGATTTGCTAAGGAGTTTTACAAGTTTTCCTTAACTACGCTGGCAACCGGTTTGTCTTTAACCCTTAGTCTGCTTATAACAAGAAGCCTGATCGTTCGATTAGTTGGTCTTTCAGAAACCGGTCTTTATCAAGCCACTATTAGCTTGGCTACTTACTTGGTGATGTTTCAGCAATCAATGCAGGCTTATCTTTATCCCCATCTTTCTGAGGCAATGGAGCCGAATCAATTTATTGATGAGCTAAATAAAGGACTAAGGCTGATGCTTCTTTCTATGACACCAATTATCGTTACCTTTATCTTGTTCAGTCATTACTTTGTTCTCTTGCTTTATTCAAGAGAGTTTCTGCCTATTACAAGCCTTATTCCTATTGCTTGCATAGGCACCTATTTTAATATAATAGGGATGCTTTTCTGGACGGCTCTTTTAGCTACCAGAAACTTAAAGGTTTACAGCGCCATTGCCCTTGTCTCTAATCTCTTATCTATTGTGCTGGTTATTGTTTTAATTCCTCCCTTAGGGCTTGCAGGAGCTATTTGGGCCTACACCATAGGGCATTTGATTGCCTTTGGCCTTTACTTCTTGTATCTTAAGAAAGTATTTAATTATCACCTCGGGGCATCTAACATTAAACTTTTGATCAGTTCCCTGGTCATCATTGGTCTTTCCTCAGTTTTTTACAAGCTATCTCTTCCTGTAAAGATTTTAAGCCTGAGTATTCCCTTGGGCTGGCTTTATTTTTCTTTGACTAAGCCCGAACTTTTGGAGCTTGCAAAGATAGTCAAAGGTATCCCTGAAGTGATTAAACGGAGATTTTAATGCTAATCTTGACGATAAGCCTGCTATCTCTGGCCTTTTTGCTGCGCTTTCTTCCCCATCGTCTGGCAGGAGGCGGCCTTGGCGTTGATCGGTGGTATTGGAAAACCTATATCGAGACCTATCGCCACAAAAGGCAATTCCCCCCGGTTCTGCCTCAATATCTTTTGGACGAACATCAATGGTATCCACCTTTGTTTCCTTTGCTTATGGCTCATCTGCCGAAATCGGTCTTCGATCGCTACAGTCACTGGGTGGCCATCTCAATCGATTTGTTAAGGATGGTGTTGCTGCTTGCTGTAACCTTTTGGCTGAGCGGCAGCGACTTGTATGCGGTTGGTGTGGCTGGACTGATCTATGCCACTACCCCTCTCCTGATCTCTTACAACATTCAATTGAACCCTCGTGGATTAGGGGCACTATTTCTGGATGGGTTAATCATTTTATTGCTATGGAGGTATTTTCTGGATGGACCTGTTTGGATATGGGGACCAATTATTTTACTTGCCGGCTCGATCCTGCTCACCCACAAGATGACCACCCAGCTCTTTTGGTTTCTCTGTCTTGGTGGAGGGTTACTGACTATGGACTGGCAATTTTTGTTCCTGATACCAGCCTCTATTCTTATGGCCTTATTGCTAAGCAAAGGCTTCTACTGGAAAGTACTGCTTGCCCACTGGGACATAGTGACCTTCTGGAACAGGAACTGGCGTTGGCTGCAGGCTCACCCGATCAAGGAATCCCCCATCTACGGCAAAACAGGTTATGAGACACCTACTAAATTTCATAAAAAAAGCTTACCGGGTATTCTGCGACACCTGAGTTACCTGTGGGGATACCATCCAGGGATATGGATTCTATGTGTCTTGATCTTAGGTGTGGCTATTTTAGGTAAGGGGGATATTATCACTTCCTCTTCAGGTGTTTTTTGGTGGATGGTTTTTACGCTCTTCTTTGTCCTTGTGACGGTGTTTGTCCCATCTTTGAAATGTCTGGGGTCTGGATACTTTTACCTCTACAATGCTGCCGTGCCTACCGCCCTTTTTTGGGGGCTTTCAATAGGCAGCAAAGAGGCCGTGCTGCCTTTTTGGCTTGGGTTATTTATCGCCGTAGCCGCAGGTCTTTTTAATATCCTTCTTTTTTATCGCAAGCTTCTGGCCAGCAAGATCCAAAAGGCAGATCCTCATTTTGAGAAAGTCCTTGATTACCTGAAGACCGCACCGAAAGGCGTCGTTATGTGTCTTCCACCCCAATGGTACGATGTAGTAGCTTACAAGACTGGTCAACCAGTACTTTACGGGGGGCATGGTTACGGATTCAAGCTTTTAGAACCCGTGTTTCCCCGACTGCTGTTGTCGATTCAAGAGATAGTGCAACAGTATCAAGTCTGTTACCTTATTACATTGGAAGACTATCTGCCCAAAAATTTTCTGGCCGATCTTACCTCTGAGTCGGTATCGAATTTTGGCCATTACATGGTATTTTGCATGGCAAAAAAAGAGGGTTAATAGCATGTGTGGAATATGTCCTGGTGGCCTACTTGAATTGAACAGCCGTGCTATCTTTATTAGAATTAGAGGAGTTAGTCCTACCAGCCCTACTGAGAGAAATCCATGCTCTCACCCACTTAAGCTTGGTTATTTCAACTCAAGTAGGCCACCAAGAAGATTCGGCGGTGATGTTGAATGAACCATTATGATGTCATAGAAAGGCTGGAACTACTGTTAGGTTGAGGAAGGATTAAGATGGAAAAGATAAAGATAGACACTACCCTTGAATGTTTCTTAAATGAGATTGGATTGTTAAAAGATAAAATTGTCAGCATTTATCTCTTTGGTTCCAGGGCAGGGAATAATTTCCGTCCGGACTCAGATTACGATCTGCTCATAGTGGTAAAGAAGAAGGAGAGGAGATTTATTGATGGCCTTTACGAAGCCGTGATGAACACCCTTCTTAGAGATGGAAGATTAATGTCATTGAAGATATTTGAAGAGAAGCAGTTTGAATATCTTGCTTCCATTCCAACACCTTTTATGGAGAAAGCAATAAAGGGGGGGATAAAGATTGGATGAGCCAACAAAGAAACTGATAGAGGGATACTTAGAAAAATCTAAAGGGAAGTTGAAAGTGGCTGAGAAGTTGTTGGCCGATGGGTTTTATGATGATGCTATCTCAAGAGCTTATTATGCTGTTTTTCACGCCGCCCAGGCAGCTTTACTCATAGAAGGAGCAAAGGCTGAAACACACAAAGGAGTAGTGATGCTCTTTGGCCTCCTGTTGGTAAAAACAGGAAAGATAGATAGAAAATACGGGAAATTCCTTTCGAATCTTAAAGATGATAGAGAAACAGGGGACTATGAAGTTCTGTCCTGGATGGATGAAGAAGATGCTCAAAATGCTGTTACAGAAGCCGAAGAATTCATTAAGATTGTAGAAAGGTTTATAAGAGACAATCTTGTTTAGGCAATAAGAGGAAGGTGAAAAAACGATGAATTACTTTAAGTGTCCGCAGTGCAAGGGAGATGTAATTGATGGAAAGGTGAAGATGGATTATAACCTAAACTGGATGAAAGTGACGGTAAAAAATGTTCCAGCTAAGGTTTGCTCAAAATGTGGACAGGAGTTTATCGATGGCCCGATAGCTGAGAATCTTGACAGGTTAGTAGATCGAGTAGCAGAGGATGTAAATAGTTTTTCCCGAAAAGTACCTGTTCCTCAAGAGGGGCCTTGTCCATCGTTTGGGCAATGGGATCAATTTTGTAGTGGTCGAGCTTGCTCGACATTACGGCAGAGCAAGCTCTGCAACTACAACACCCAATTTGCTCAAGCACTTTTTGCCCAAACGATGGACAAGGCCTCAAGAGGAAATGAGAAAGGTGGCCATAGCAATATAGTATTTTGAAGGCATATTCTATCCTGAATCTTTTGGAATCAAGTGGAAAGCCAATGAAATCAAAAGAGATAAGTCAACATGTCGCTCTCGGCAAACGCACGGCGCTAAATTGGATAAATCGCCTGATTGAAAAAAAGATGATCGAACCAACCTCATCAAATCGAAACGATCCGAACTGCAGGTACAGGATCAGAAATTAACTGTGCATGCACACTTCTTGCACAGTAGTATTGGATCAGCGCATTGGTGGGGAAAACAAAAACTATTCTCATGATTTGGTAAAAGACTTTGGATATAATTTCCTAAAAAACAAGAAAGGTTAAGGACTATTGTAAGGAGAAATAATCCTTTCATAAAAGAGATAATAGAGGAAGGGATGGTTCTTTATGCGCGAAGGGAGGGTTCTTTATGCACATTGATTCTTCAAACTATGAAGATTGGTTATTGAAGGCAGAAAATGACCTTAAATCAGCCGAAGCAATAAGGATTGTAGATTTTGAAGGCATATTCTAAGAATTTAAAGGCGTTAGTCTTCTTTAAGGAACGGGCTACTTCTGAGTACTGAGATAAGCATTACAAAAAAGATATTGATAAAAGTGAAAGATGGGCGTATATTGTAAGTAGAGGAGGTGATTGCCATGCAGAAGGGCAAAATAAATATCACACTGGATAGAGACCTAATAGCGTATGCCAAACTTTACGCCCAAAAGCAGCGAACATCTGTTTCTGAAATCTTCACGCAGTTTATCCTGAATTTGAAACGCACTAAAGAGGGCGACCCAACTGAGATTATTCTTGCTGATCCGGATTTTACAGAAAGCCTTTCACAAACTATTTCGAAAATTAAATCCGACCAGGTTAAATGGTCTAAGTATGAAGAGGTCTTCTGATGGAGATTCTATTCAGTGATGCCTTCACAGAATCCCTAAAGCGCTACAGCTCGATCAAAAAGGCCATCAAGAAGAAAGTGGACATGATTATAGAGCATCCTGTTGCCCTGGGTGAGCCATTAAAGGGTAACTTCAGAGGATACTTGAGTTGTCCGGTTCGAAAGAACTTCCTCATTATTTACTTACATTGCCAGGCATGTCGAAAAAGGGGCAACAATGGAATAGTTCTTTGCAGCGATTGTGGCAAATGCTCGGATAATACCATCAAATTCATCGACTTAGGACCTCACGATCAAGTGTATGGGAAGAAATAACCGGCAATGTGCAAAACGGGCACTCGGCATTTATAGTCTTCAAGAAAAGCAAGTAGTTATGCACATTATACTTTTTTTTACCTATGGCGTATCTGTAAAATTGTGGGACGAGACAGGACTGCTCGATCGGGAGCTCCTGATTTATAAGAGGCTTATTAAAGATGGCCATAAGGTGACCCTTATAACTTATGGTGACCAGGAGGATCTAAATTTCCAGGATAAGACCGAAGGAATCAGTGTAATACCAGTCTACAAATATCTTAGAAGACCTGGCAACAGCTTCATTAGATTTATCCACTCTTTCTTCATTCCTTTTAGATTGAAGATCTTCCTCAAAGATGGGGATATTTATAAGACCAACCAGATGTTTGGCTCATGGGTGGCTATAATTTCAAAGCTGTTATACAAGAAGAAATTAGTCGTCAAATGTGGCTATGAATTCCTTAGAAACCACGGGATTAGAGGAGATTACAACTTCTTCAAGAAATCGTTGTTCTTCATATTTGGGTATTTGTTGGAAGCGATCTCTTACTTGGTAGCTGATTGTGTAATTATTACAAGTCTGAGTAATTACGAATTTATTAAAAGATGTTTCTTGTTTAATCACCATAAGCTTAAGGTAGTAAGAAATTACATTGATATGGACTTATTCAAGCCACAAATTACCGCTAAGACTTGCGATCTTTTATATATCGGCAGAATCACTCAATGCAAAAATCTGTTAAATCTCTTAGATGGGTTAAAGGGCTTAGATCGCAAATTAACTATTATTGGAAAAGGTGAGTTGGCCGATACTCTTGAGACTATCTCGAAAGAGAATAAGATAAATTTGGAGATGAAAGGGGTTGTCCCGAACAATGAATTGCCAGAACATATAAACAAAGCCAAGATATTTATCCTGCCCTCCTTTTATGAGAATAGCCCTAAAAGCCTGCTTGAGGCAATGAGTTGCGGGGCAGCCGTGATCGGCGCTGATGTCGATGGCATCAGGGAGTTAATAACTCATAAAGAGAATGGTTACTTATGTCAGACAGATTCTGAATCTATTAGAAATGCCATCACAGAATTAATGGCCGATGAGAAGTTAAGAAGAGAGCTGGGAAAGAGCGCTCGGGAATTTATCCTCGAAAATTGCAATCTGAAAAATATATACAAAAGAGAGTTGGGCCTATATGAAGATATGCTGTAGCTTAGCGTGACAAGCATGAAAATACTACTTGACAAATAGTGTCATCCATGTTACTATACCCATATACCCACTATTAAACTAAGGAGGATACAATGGGTTCACCGAGCATACTGAAAACAGATTCAAGAGGAAGAGTCACCCTCCCTCCAAAATTTAAGAATGAATCGTTATTTGAATATGCTGAAGACAATGGTTGCCTGATTCTGTGGCCAGTCCAGACTGTCAGAAAATTTCCGAAAATGGACGACCTGCCAACGATAACCCTAAATGCAAAATGGCAACAGGAGGAAAAAGAAATAAATGAAGATATGCATCCGGCAATTATGGCTGCGACTCCAAAATCAGCTCTAAAAAAGTTAAAGGAACAATCCTAATGCCTTCTTCGGTCCCTCCTTTTCAATTGAACTTTGAAAGAAAATTCCTGAAAAACTATTCACAACTAACGATAGAGGAACAAAAACTTATCGATAAGACAATTACCTTTCTCTCCATAAATCCTCGTCATCCTGTCTTAAATACCCATAAAGCAACAAATGTTAAAGCAAAGTATAAAGTGAGAGGAGATAGTGTTTTTATTGCCTATGCCAGCAGAAAGATTAGAATAACCTTTGAATATGGTCCAAGAACAGGGATGATAACTATAAGAAACTGCGGTTATCATGATGAATGTGAGGGGGATATGTAAGCCCTTTGGATATTGTAGAATTGATGAAAGATGACAGGTTGAGAGATGGACGGGTAAAGAAGACGCGAGAGTTTATCCTCGAAAATTGTAGTATCGAGAGCATCTATAAAGAAGAAATTGATTTATATAGGGGGCTATTGAAAAGTGGAGCAAAAGACTAATCCCTCAAAATGTTTTGGCACACCTATGAGGTATGTGAGCAATTGCATCATTCTTGAGGTCATTGAGCGTTATTGTCCTAAACTTCAGGCAAGGATATTAGATGTGGGCTGTGGTCGGGGAGAATATTCACAGTTTTTCTTGCAGAGAAAGATTCAAGGAGAGTACCTGGGAATAGACTTAGACGAAAATAAGGCTTCCTATTGGGGCAGGTATCAAAAAGAGGGAAAGTTAAGCATCTCTTTTTCTTTGGGGGATGCTCTAAAACTGTCTGAATTTGGGCACCCTTCAAAAAAGCCAAAAAGTAGTTAACAGTTTCTCTTCAAAAATCAGGGTATAGCCTGTTTTTTATCTCACGCAAAGCCGCAAAGCCGCTAAGGGCTTCTATTCTTTGTGCCTTTGCGCTTTTGCGAGAGATTATTTATTAGTGTTAACTGGTTTTTGCTTGGTGGTCTACTTACGTTGAACAGCAGGTAGAGTCTGCTGTCTGGGGGACGGTGGTACCGGGAGTGCTTGACTAATCGACTATATTTTCGCAATACCGCAAAACTCGCCCACGCATCACTTTGTCTGGTGTCTGGTAGTCTGGTGTCTGGTGCTGGGGGCCTATTATCCGGTGGTTACCAGACTACCAGGCACCAGACTACCAATCACCAAAAACAAGTTGTCGGGGTGACTTTTGCGGTATTGCATATTTTCTGTTAAGCACTTCCCGCATCACAAAAAGGAGAAGAATATGGCCAGATTTTTTAATACCGCCGGTCCCTGCAAACCGGAGATGCATTACACCGTTGATTCTTTGCCGCGCCTGCCTGATGTCCGGAATCTAATTGAAGAAGGGCACTATTTTATCTTGCATGCCCCCAGGCAGACAGGGAAAACCACTTACCTTTACGCCTTAATGAATCAGCTTAACAAAGAGGGCAAGTATACTGCGCTTACGGTGAACATCCAGGCTGCGGCCAGCGGAAGGGATGCGGCCCACGCCATGATAATAGCGGCAAGTGATATCCACATGCAGGCCTGTCTTCATCTCCCTGAAGCGGAACGGCCGGAATCCTTAAGAAAGTTAGATCAGGAAATGCTCGCAGAGGAGCAACTGAAGGGGTATCTAAACCATTGGGCCAAGAAGAACCCTAAGCCCATTGTCCTCTTTATTGATGAAGCAGATTCCTTGTTGGATGATCTCTTCCTGGCCCTTTTGCGCCAGTTGCGGGCCGGATTTGAGGCCCGGCCAAAGGGCTTTCCCCACTCAATAGCCCTAATTGGCTTGAGGGATGTGCGGGATTATAAGATTCGTATCAGATCCCAGCGAGAAAGCCTGGGGACGGGGTCTCCATTCAACATCAAGACTAAATCCCTTTTCATGGATGTATTCACCCCATCTGAAGTGAACGCCTTGCTGGACATACACACCGCAGAGACAGGGCAGATCTTCAGTCAGGAAGTCAGGGAGGAGATATATCGCCTTACCCAGGGGCAGCCCTGGCTGACTAATGCCCTGGCCAATCAGATTGTCAGTGAAATTTTAAAAAATGATTACAGCCAAACTATCACCCTGGCCCATGTTGTTCGGGCCAGAGAGGATCTGATCCAGCGTCGTGATACCCACTTAGACAGCCTGATAGACAAACTCAGGGAACCGGTGGTCAAGGATGTGGCCGAAGCCATCATTGGCGGAGAGACTTTGGTGTCCGACCGGCTCAATGACTCTGTGTCTTATGTCCAGGACCTGGGACTCATTACCAGAAAGTCACCCATAAAGTTTGCCAATCCCATCTATGCTGAGATCGTTCCAAGAGTACTAAACTACGGCTGGGAGCTTTCCTTTAATCAGGACCTGGTTGACCAATCATGGTATGTCCGGAAGGGACGTCTTGACATGGATGCCCTGCTAACTGCCTTCCAAAAATTCTATTGCCGCCATTCAGAGGCATGGCTTGAAAAATTTGACTTTCGTGAGGTGGGAAGACAGTTATTGCTCATGGCCTTTCTTCAACGGATCGTAAATGCCGGGGGGACTATTGAACGAGAGATGGCTGTCGGGAACGGACGCTGTGACCTTCTGGTTGAATTTGGCCCTGACCGCTTCCTGATAGAACTCAAACTGCGGCGAGATACTTACTCAGAAGAAGAGGGATTAGAACAGATAGTCCGGTATCTGGGTCGATTAGGCCTGGATCACGGCTATTTCATTTTGTTCGGGATAGACCCCAAAATCCCATGGGAGAAGCGTATTTATCGGAAAGAAGTAGCCCAGGACGGGAAGCAGATTAGTTTAATTGGAATGTAATACCACATGAAAGGTTAATGCTGCTCTATTTGAACCATGCCCAAAATTAGGAGTAAAAAATGAAAAAATTACCAATAGGAATTCAGACATTTGAAAAAATAATTAATGAGAACTACTGTTATGTAGATAAGACAGAGATTATATATAAACTTATAAATAGTGGAACTTACTTTTTTTTATCCCGTCCAAGGAGATTTGGTAAATCATTATTGATATA
>JASEGY010000013.1:14148-22403 GCA_030019105.1 bacterium
TGTTATCCGTGTGCTATTAGATTTTCATAATCAAAGTAGTAGCGGATGAGCACCCTTACAACAGATACCCATTAAATTTGAAGAGGATACCGAAGTCAAGGCGATGTTCATCGTTTCGGCCATTTAGGTAGGTTGGGTTGAGCGAAGCGAAACCCAACATCAATAGAGACATTCCTTTGTTGGGTTTCGTTCCTCAACCCAACCTACAAAGTTCGTGAGTGGCCGAAACGATGAACACGACCTGAAGGCAAGTTAATTGGAGGTAATAAATGATATCTTTGGTTACAGGTGCAGCCGGATTTATCGGGTCGCATTTGGCGGAAGAACTGATTCGAAAAGGCGGCCAGGTCGTTGGGGTTGATTCTTTTACCGATTATTATTCCCGGGGGATTAAGGAGAACAACCTGGAGTACCTGCGAGAGCAAGAGGGCTTCACCTTTATTGAAGGGGATTTGTTGGATTTGGACCTCGAAAAACTCCTGGCTGGCATAGATTACTGTTTTCATCAGGCTGCTCAGGCCGGGGTGCGGGCCAGTTGGGGGAAGTATTTCGACACCTATACCAGATGTAATATCCTGGCTACCCAGAGGCTTCTTGAGGCTGCTAAAGAAAGCCGGTTAAAGAAATTCGTTTTCGCCTCCTCTTCGTCGGTTTATGGAGACAACCAGGACATGCCGTTAAGAGAAGATAGTCTGCCCCGGCCGCTCTCTCCTTATGGGGTGACTAAGTTGGCCGCCGAAAACTTGGTTAGTCTCTACTACAAAAATTACGGCCTGCCGACTGTTTCCTTGCGATATTTTACTGTCTTCGGCCCCAGGCAGCGTCCGGATATGGCCTTTCATAAATTTATTAAAGCCATCTTTAAAGACGAAGAGATATTCATCTATGGAGATGGGGAACAAACAAGGGATTTCACCTTTATTTCCGATATTGTCCACGCTAATATTCTGGCGGCTGAAAGTGAATTAAGCGGCGAGATCTTCAATATTGGAGGCGGCTCGCGGATCAGTCTGAAGGGGACGATAAAGATACTGGAAGAAAATATAGGGCGCCAGGCGAAATTAAGATGTGTTGAATCTCAACGCGGTGATATGCGCCATACCTGGGCCGATATCTCAAGGGTTAAAGACCTGCTGGGATATAAGCCCGACGTTGATCTGTCTCAGGGCCTGGTGCAGGAAATAGAGTGGTTAAAGTCGTTGCCGGATACCACATAGCGCAACAAAGCCGCAACCAAACCAATTTTGGATTGCAGATTGCGGATTAGGTGCTCATCCGCTACTACTTTGATTATGAAAATCTAATAGCACACGGATAACACGGATACTACGGATTACCACGGATAAAATCAGTATAAATCCGTTAAATCCGTGTCATCCGTGTGCTATTAAAAAGAGTAGCTATTCCCACTGATTAGGTACTTTTTTCTAAATCAAAGTACTAACGGGTGAGCACCTGCGGATTATGGAACACTGAAATTGGAAATTGGAAATTAAGAAAAGCGTGAAAGCCTAATTTCGGCCTTGATCATCCTTTCGGCCATTGTGACCGACCAGAAACCAGGTTTCCTGAAGAAACCTGGTTTTTTCGGTGCTTGAGTGACCTTCCCGAAAGCTTGAAGCTTTCGGGAAGGTCAGAGTGTCACCCTGATTTGAACCATGCCCGCAATCATAACATTCTCGCGGGTAACGCAAATGTTGCGGGGTAATAGTCTAAAGAGAGCATTCGGTAATTCGTAAGGTCCTTCTACATTGATATTTGTGTAAGAAAGGAAAAATGGGAAACTGGGGAAAAGGGGAAAAATTTAAGTAGCAAGAATCAAGGTAAAATTCGGATAGGAACAAGTCTTTTCCTTGCTGACCTAATCCTCACTATTTAATTTTAAATCCCTTTTCCATTTTTCCCTATTTCCCCTTTTCCCTTTATTTACACCATGTTATGAATTACCGAATGCTCTCTCTAAACAAATACTTAAACTTTATTCCGGATTATGTCGATAGATATAATAGATAGAAATTTATACTCAGTTTAGCCTGCATCTTGAGAGTTTGTTTAGGCTGGTGTTGCAGACCTGCGGTGATGTGGCATTTTTATTGAAGCTATTTCAACACTGCAGGCCGGCAATACTCGTAAGTATACTCCTCAAAGAATACAAAGCTAAGGAGAGCTGATAAAAAATCCACCAAGGAGGGTGATAATTATGTCATTAGGAATCTACAATGCTGGTCCCCTGAGTAGTTTGCTGGAAAGAATTAATTCTCTCAGCCAATCTAAATTCCCCCCACAATTCAGTCAAGTCAGTCAAGTTAATCAAGAAAAAGAATCAAGCATCGAAGATGCCTTTCCCTTCGGTTTATCTATGAAAGGTGAGGCAATCAATGAAGCGCCGGCTAATTTAGAGCTTCCCACCAGGGAAACCATAGCTAACCAGTCCAATCAGCACATGTTGACTAATCTGGTTGCCCGTTTTCCTGAGTTATCCACAGACCTGGCAAGTATATTTGATCAAGTCTCACAGTCAGCCCCGCCAACTTTGGGCAGGATAATGAATCTCGTAGGTAAGCAAAGCGAAGATAATGCCCCGGATTTGATCAAAAATCTGGAAGAAACAATCAGGGAATTTACTGACCGCACGGATGCCGGGCGGGCCGGACGGGCCGGAAAGTTTCTTCACTCCCTGACGACAACCTCTGAAGAACAGATTGACAATTTTCTGAAGGTCAATCAAACCTTCCTTGAAAATTACCCTCCATCCCGCCAGGCCGGCTCGGCCCCGGAAGAACCTAAGTCAGCCTTAGTAGAGCAAAACCCGGAGAGTGGTGTCTATAATATTTTCCCCTCAGCCACTGAATCATCCCCTCCTATTGACCATCAGTCGGCAGCAAAGGCAATATCCATTGACTTTCACCTCGATCTCTTTTACTCTCTTTCTCAAAGTATTGTTCAAACTCGAGGACAGGGGACTCAAGGGAACTTTATTGAAACGAGCAAAAGGGTAAGCGAATATTTTGAAGCCAATGTCTCCCTTGACATCAGTTTTATGGGGCAATATTTAGGTCAAACAGAAGCGCTTAATGAACTGGACCCATCACTTTTGGATTCCTTCTTTGGCGCTGTAAAAGGGTTAGCTGACTTCGAGGGTGAGAGCTTGCTTGAATTCTTTAACGCCACAGACAATCTTTTTGCCGCCCTGGAAGAAAAATTTGGCTCCTTTGGCGGCGTTTTTGATCAGACCAGTGAGGAAATTAAATCGGTCGTGGGAGGATTCTTTGGCTCAGTTCAAGACTTGCTGGGCACTGAGGTGGAAGGTCCGGAAATGGTGGGACTTTTCAACCAGGTTCCCCTTGATGGAGAAGGACATAATTACTTGGGCTCTCTGTTCTTTAACCAGGGATTATTTGAAAAGGCTATCTCTGAATTTCAACAGGCCGTGAAAGAGGAACCCCAGAACGCTGGTTTCCTGAATAATCTTGGAGCTGCCCTATTTAAAGCCGATTATCCGGATGAAGCCATCCAAACCCTGCAAAAGGCAAGAGAAGAAGACGATGGCCTGGCTCAAGCGCATACTAAATTTTAATATTTCATACGCTCATACTTAATATCAGCCGGAAGAAACCAGGTTTCTTAAAGAAACCTGGTTTCTCTTTTTGGCTATGAGTGGCCGAAATGATGAACAAGGCCGAAACCCGGGATTTCTTTTTAGAGGCAGAATTTAGCTGCCTCTATTTTTTTTCTTGCAAAAGCAAAGCTTTTGGTGTAGAATAAATAGCTAATAGCCAAATGGGCAATAGGGGCATTGATCATCGGCTCGGCCATTTAAAAATAGGAAGTAAGAAATGGGAAATAGGAAGTAAATCAAGATACTTCCCATTTCCTAATTTCCCATTTCCCATTTTCGACCTGGCTAACAGCTAAAACTGGAGGTAGATTATGTTACGAAAAATGCGCAAGAAGAAATTTATCGGTTACATCCTGTGGGCAGTAGTTATTGCCTTTATTGGAACTATCTTTTTTGTTTGGGGGATGGGAAGGTCCCAACAGGAGCGCGGTGGGGGACAAATAGCTACGGTTAATGGGCAAGAAATCTCGCCGACAGAGTATCAACAAACGTATAAACGATATGCCGACTTCTATCGCAAGCTATATAAAGATGAATTTGAGACCGTAGAAAAGGATTTACCCAAACGAGTAGTTGATGACCTGATAAGGAGTAAAATCCTTCTGGGTGAGGCCAAACATTGGAAAATAACGGTTAGTGATAAAGAGATCGTAGAGGAACTAAAGAAATCCTTCAAGGACGAGGAGGGAAACTTTCAGCCGGCGGCCTATGAACGCTACCGTCAACAAGCCCCCCACTCATGGTGGCGGAATCTGGAAAAGAACGCCAGGGAAGATATTATTGCCGGAAAACTGGAAAAGATGGTTAAGGCAACCGCTAACGTCACTGAAACAGAGGTGCTTAATTATTACCAGAGGGAATATCTTTCGGCTAAATTGGCCCATATTTTTATTGATCCTGAACATTACATTACCCCGGAGGAAATCGAAACATATTTCCAGGAACATCGAGATGATTTTAAAGCCGAAGAACAAGTGAAGGCATCTCATATCCTGATTAAACTTGACGAGAATGCCACAGCGGAAGACGAGGCTAAAGCCAAAGAAAAGATAGATAATATCCTGGCTCAGATCAGGGCCGGGGCTGACTTTGCCGCCATGGCTAAAGAACATTCCGAAGACTCCTCCGGACCAAAAGGAGGAGATTTGGGGTTCTTTGGCCGGGGGCGGATGGTCAAAAAATTTGAAGAGGCTGCTTTTGCCCTTTCAGAAGGTGAGATCAGCGAACCGGTCAGGACTAACTTTGGTTACCATATCATTCGCTTAGAGGAGAAAAAGCCGGCCAAATATAAAAATTTGAAAGAGGTAAGAGACCAGGTCTTAGAAAAGATGGTCAAGGAAGAAGAAGGTTGGGCCGAAGCCGGGGCTGAGGTAAAGAGAATAAGTGAAGGGCTCAAGTCCGGGTCGGATTTTGACACTATGGCCAGAAAGTTTTCACATGGAAAAACCAGTTCAAAAGGAGGAGACCTGGGGATTATCCCTAAGGGATCACCCTTGCCGGACTTTGACAAGCAGGTTTTCAAGGACCTTAAGGGAGAAATAAGCCCTTATGGCTGGAATCTCGATCGTGATTTTGCGAAAGCAGCTTTTGCACTCTCTGAAGGAGAGACAAGTGAGCCGGTTAAAACTAAATTCGGTTACCACATTATTAAACTCGAAAGATTTATTCCTCCTCCTCCTGAAGGATTGGAAAAGGTTTGGGAAGACATCCTGCCAAAACTTAAAGCAAAAAGAGAGAGGCGAACCTTTGATGAGTGGTACAATACCCTTAAGGCTAAAGCAAAAATTGAGATAAGTCCGGCATTTTTGCGTGTGATGGCTGAAGATGAAAAAGATACTAAGCCTCAAGGATAATAGTCCGCCAGCCCGTATCCTCTTCAAATTTAATGGGTATCTGTTGTAAGTTGTAGGTTGTAGGTTGTAGGTTTGCTGGTGTGACGGTCAACTTACAACTTACAACCTACAACCAGGTATGCCAATAGATTTACCCAGGTTTCTTGAAGAAACCTGGTTTCTGCCCGCGAACGGATCGAAAAGAATTTAGTCAGCGCGGTATCAGGTTATTCATAAAGACCGAAAGCCGTTGGTTGAGGCCTTCCTTGCCGTCATAGAACATATTGACCATAGGGATATTAGTATCGGTCTTGATTTGCTCGGAAAGGGCTGCCGTGAGGGTTCCCGGCATACAGGAGAAGGGGGCGGCATTGATGATAAGCCGGGCGCCATTTCTGGCAAAGAGAGAGGCGCGGCCTAAAGTCAGGATCGCTTCCCCATAGAAATTTCTGGGCAGATACTTTTCGCCGTCCTTAATGACCTCCTCAATATCCGGCTCGTGCCGGTCTTTAAGGAGTGAGTCAGCCAAAGCATAAAACTTTTCTTCATCATCTAAGAGGAAACGATTTTTAAGAGAAGCCTTGAATCTCTTATATAAATTTTCACCTTGCTCCCTGGCAGTCCAGCTCTCCATAAAGGAGGTATAAAGAATCCATTCGGAAACCGGGGATAGCCAGGCTTCTCCTCCCAGATTTTCGATTGCCCTGACTAATTCATCATTACTAAAATAATTGCACCTGATATAGATTTCACCGACGATACCGACCAAAGGTTTTGAGCCGGGATTGATGGTGGGAATCTGCAAGAAGTCCTTCAGGCATGAGCGGAGGGTCTTTTTTAAATCAGCGCTCCGGGCAAAGGCCTCTTCCATCCGCTGAATACCTTTTTCCTGGACATGGTCGGTCCGGCCTTTCTCCTGTTCATAAGGACGGATCCTGCAGCCGGCTTTATACAGCATATCTGAGGCCAGGATAGCCTTCCAGAGAAGTCTTCTCAGTCCCTGGGGAAGTCCCTGGTAGGCATTGTAACAGGTGGGAGAAAGGATGACCAGGTTCTGATAGTCCAGTCCATCCAGGATAATCCGGTGAAGCAAATGATACTGCCCAAATCTACAAGGGCCGTCGGCTGAAGGCATGAAAAAGGCATGTTCGGCTGGCTTAGCTTTTATTTCCTGTAATTTGTAAATCAGGCCGCCAATGGTTACAGCGGCTGGAAGACATTCACTTCCCCTGGTTAAAGATCGTCCCAACTCAAGTATTTCCGGTGTTTCAGAAGGAAGGGCTTCAGCTTGATAACCAAAGGCATTAAAGGCAGACGCAAAGAGCCTGGAGCCAATAGGATGCATCGGTGAAATCCAGAGCTTTCGGCCGGATATATCCGGCTGGCCACTTGCCGTAATAGTCGGCAGGACATCGCTCTCTTCTCTCCAATCCCGGATAACATCGAAGAATGCCTCTACCCGGGTCATATAGCCGGCGTCTCCGCCGTGTTCATCTATCTCCAGGGTAAGAAGGGGTTTATCGCCCATAATCTCTTCGGCTAATCCCAGCAGGAAAGAATCCGGGCCGCAGGAAAAATTAGTGAAGTATATCCCAAAGAGATCTTTGTTGTCCCGCACATATTGGGCGGCACAGATAATATGCTGTCCGTAAGCCCAATACATATTTTTAAAGGCAGGGTCAATCTCTTCGATGTTGTAGGGCAGCATATCCATGGGGATCACAGGCAGGCCAAGCTCGGCTATCTTCTGGGGAAGGCCTAAGTTGGAACCAAGATCGCAGGTATTGTAAGGACGTCCCATGATAACAATTGCTTTTTGGCCTCTGCGTTTCAGGTCTTCCAGTAATTGTTCTCCCTCTGCTCTGCACCTGGCTTTAAACTCTTGTTGGGCCTTAGTGGCTTTTCCCCAGGCAGAAGCAATTTGCTTCCGGCTGCGATTAAGAACTCCGCCCAAAGACTCATAAAGCCCTTTAATTACTTTCTTTTCATCCAGCCTGAGATCAATAACCGGAGAAAGAATCCGCTCGGCTGAAATTCCATGAAGCGAAAGAGCAGAAGTAATAACGCTTGTCTGGATTTGCACATAAGGGCAGAAAAAGGTGTTGGTTGTCTTCGGGTTATTCCAGGGACTGATCATATAGGGCATAAAGATAAAATCAACCTTTTCAGAAACAGCCAGATAATGGGCATGACCATGGGCTATCTTAACCGGAAGACAAAAATCTGCCGCAGTCAACTCTATGCCTTTCTTAGTAATATTCCCATCTGTTTTAGGTGAAAGTTGAATCTGACAGCCAAGCTGCGTAAAGAATTCCCTCCAGAGAGGAAGAAAGGTGTATGCGATTAAAGACTGGGGAAGACCGATATTCAGTTCCGGGTTCGGGGCACCCGCTGCCAGGCCGGCTCGGCCCGCCAGGCCGGCTCGGCCCGCCAGACCGGCTCGGCCCGCCAGACCGGCTCGGCCCGCCAGACCGGCTCGGTCTTGCGGGTCGTCGGGTTTCGGGTTGATCTCAGACCTGGGCGACACAAGCAGTTTTTGCCTCTTTCTAAAGAGGATGAACTCTTCTTTGATCCTCATCTTAGATTCCGCCGGGTCCCGACCGCACATATAACCCCATGAAGGCCGCTCTGAGTCTCCTTCGATTTCAGCCAGGGTAATCTGACAGTGATTTTGGCAGAACTGACAAATCTCGGTCTTTAATTCAATCTTTCGTTTTGATAAATCAAGCCCTTTAAAACTGCTTTCCCTGGCCCGCCAGGCCGGCTCGGCCCGCCAGGCCGGCTCGGCCCGCCAGGCCGGCTCG
>JASEGY010000140.1:0-1927 GCA_030019105.1 bacterium
CAACCTACAACCTACAACCTACAATCAGATATACCAATAGATTTGAAGAGGATACAATAAAAGTGTAAAAACGAAAAAGAGATGTCGATAATATGATTATAAATTTAACCGTCAAGATAGCCCGACTCGAACTAAAAAATCCGGTGATGGTTGCTTCCGGCACCTTTGGCTACGGGGAGGAGTATGCCCCCTTCTTTGACCTGAACAGGTTAGGGGCGATTGTGGTTAAGGGGATAACCCTCAAAACCAGGGCAGGCAATCCTCCACCCAGGATAGTGGAGACCCCGGCCGGAATGCTTAATGCCGTTGGTCTTCAGAATTGCGGCCTAGAGAAATTTGTCACCGACAAGATGCCCTTTTTGCGGCAATTCGAGACCCCCATTATAGTCAACGTCAATGGTGAAACCATTGATGAATATATAAAGCTGTCTGAAGAGTTGTCACAGGTAGAAGGGGTATCGGCCCTGGAGATAAATCTCTCCTGTCCCAATGTCAAAGCCGGTGGAATGGCCTTTGGGGTTGACCCCGACATGGTCTATTTAGTTACTTCTATGGTTCGAAGGGCAACCCGTCTTCCCTTAATTATTAAACTTTCCCCCAATGTAACCGATATAAAGCCAATTGCCCAAAGGGCTGAAGAAGCGGGGGCTGACGGCCTCTCCCTGATAAACACCGTGCTTGGTCTGGCCATTGATCATAAAACAGGCCAGCCCCAACTGGGCAATATTACGGGTGGTCTTTCCGGACCGGCAGTGAAGCCAATTGCCCTCCGGATGGTCTGGGAGGTCTCAGAACAGGTGAGTATTCCTGTTATTGGGATGGGAGGGATAACCAAACCAGAAGATGCCCTCGAATTTTTGGCCGCTGGGGCTTCAGCCGTAGCAGTAGGCACGGGAAATTTCATTAAGCCTGAATTGGCCATCGAGGTAATTGAAGGGATAAAGGATTATCTGGCGAAAGAAAAGATAGCGGATATTCACGAGATCATTGGGCGGTTCTCCCGTGAGATTACTTACCAAACTTTTATCGACCGGGAGGCCCTTTTAGAAGGGCACTTCTTGCTTTCATCAGGACGCCATTCCGGACGATACTTTCAGGCGGCCATGGTTCTTCAAGACCCTTCGCTTGCCTCTAATTTGTGCGCCAAACTAGCCAAAAAATTTAAGGGGGAACAGATAGATCTGGTCATCGGCCCAGCCATGGGAGGGGTAATTGTAGCCCATGAGGTGGCTAAAAATCTGGGGATAAGAGCTATCTTTTCCGAAAGGGTTTCAGGCAAGATGCAGCTTCGCCGCGGCTTCAGGATCAATCCTCAAGAGAGGGTCCTGGTCGTGGAAGATGTTATTACCACCGGGGGATCAGCCAAAGAGGTTGTCGATCTGGTTAAACAAGCCGGAGCTGAAGTAATTGGAGTAGGGTCTTTAGTCGATAGAAGCGGCGGGATGGAATTGGGGTTCCAACTCAAGGCTCTCCTTAAGATCGAAATAGAAACCTACGAGCCGGATTCCTGCCCCCTGTGTCAAAAAGACCTGCCGCTGGTTAAGCCAGGAAGCAGAACGGCAATTAGCACCTTAGCGGAGAGACTGAAGAGGGAATGATGGCCATTCATTCAGGAGATATTTGTGGAATCTAATAGTATGGATGAAGTTGATGTTACCGATTTTGAGGCAGTGCTCAAGCAGATACATGCTCAGGCTGCAGCAGAGAACATGCGCATTACCCCACATGCCCAGCAAGAGATGGCTGAAGAAGATATTACCCTCGATAATGTGTTGGAAGTTAGTGCTACTGGGCAAATTTTGGAAAACTACCCTGAGCATCGTCGTGGAGCTTGTTGTCTGCTTAACGGTCTTACGACTGTCGGCCGTCCTATACTTAGCGCGGCCTCTGGCCGCAACCAAACCAATTTTGGATTGCAGATTGCGGA
>JASEGY010000140.1:2001-8165 GCA_030019105.1 bacterium
TCGCAATCGTAACATTCTCGCGGACAACGCAAATGTTGCGGGGTAATAGTATATTGTATGTACAACAGCACGGCCGGTACTTATCATCATTACGGTCTATGAACCTAAACTACCAAAGTGGGTAACACCGACCCAAAGGAGCAAGAGAGATGAAATGCAGTATTGAAGGATGCCCTGGCGAATATGAGGATCGGCAGATTGTCCACACGGTACACTATTACGGGCAAGTGAGGGTGATTGATCACGTCCCAGCCGAAGTTTGCTCCGTGTGTGGAGATGTACTTCTAAGGCCGGAAACGGTACGTCAGATTGAATCGCTATTGCGAACAGCAATCCGCCCAGCAAGGATGGTTCCCCTTTATGATTACGCTTAAGAGCGTATCCCAAAACCAGGGCGATAGAAACCAGGTTTCTTCAAGAGAGGAGTTGTGATGGTCTTCGACCGGATTACCATCAACCCGGCAGTTTGCTTTGGCAAGCCATGTATTCGCGGCCTGCGGTTTCCAGTCTTCCAAATAGTAGATTTAGCCGCAGCGGGCAACACCTTTGATCAGATTTTAGACGATTTTTCCTATCTCGAAGAGGAGGATATCCGACAGGCGCTTCTCTTTGCGGCTACAAAGCTACCGCTGGGTAAAAGGGAACAAGAGGTAAGCGCATGAATTCCTCCGCAATCCACAATCCCGGGTACCCACAAAGTGGGTGCGCAATCAACCCGTCTTTAGATGAATTTCTTGGCCTGGCCGATTCCGGCTGCAACCTTATTCCCCTTTTAACCAGGGTCAAGCTTAAAAGAGAAATAACCCCGGCCTCGGTTTTTGAAGGGATGGCGGAAGAACCTTATTCTTTCTGGCTGGACAGCGGCAAGGGAAACGAGTCTCTGGCTCGATATTCTTTCCTTGGCACTAATCCCTGGCTCGTATTTAAGAGCAAAGGTGATCGGATAGAAACAAGCCGGCCGGAACATGCGTCACCTTCCATAACAAGGGGTAATCCTGTCCGGGAATTAGCTCGAATTCTTAATCAAAATAAGGCCCCCCGTCTGTCCGGCTATCCCCTCTTTTGCGGTGGAGCAGTAGGCTACCTGAGTTACGACCTGGCCCACTTCTTCGAAGAACTCCCCCGCAGGAGTGTCGATGACCTGAACCTTCCGGAAACCTATTTCATCTTCGTTAATGACATCATCGGGTTCGACCATTTGAAAGAAGAGTTTATTATCCTTTCTAACACCCGGATAGGTGAAAATCCCGTCGAGGATTACCGCCAGGCCAAAGAGAAGATAGCGGATATTAAAGCCGGATTAGAGAAGACGGCGGAATTATCGCCTCCATATTCCGGGGTGACCCGGTTAGACAGGTCTTCCTTATCCGCCTCGCTCTCCCTTGAGTCCAATTTTACCAGGCAAGGATTTGAAGAGATAGTAAAGCAGGCCAAGTCCTACATCAAGGCCGGAGATATCTTTCAGGTTAATCTTTCCCAGAGACTCTCTACCGTTATTAATGTTCACCCCTTTACTATCTATAAAACCCTGCGTTCCATTAATCCTGCCCCCTTTGCCTGTTATCTCTCTTTTGGAGACTTGAAGTTAGTCGGTTCATCGCCGGAAAGGCTGCTGCGGGTAGATGGAAGGACGATTGAGACCAGGCCTATTGCCGGGACAAGACCACGAGGCAAGACCATCCGGCAGGACAGTAAATTAAGAAAAGAGCTGATCCTGGACGCTAAAGAGCGGGCCGAACACATTATGTTAGTTGATCTGGAACGCAATGACCTTGGCCGGATATGTAAATACGGTTCGGTTCATGTGGATGAATTGATGGTCACCGAAGAATATTCCCACGTCATTCATATTGTGTCCAATGTGGTGGGAAGATTAAGGGAAAAGGTGGGCCTCTATGATATTCTGCGGGCCACTTTCCCCGGAGGGACAATAACCGGCACCCCCAAGATAAGGGCCATGGAAATAATTGATGAGCTGGAGCCGGTCCAGAGAGGGCCTTATACCGGCTCAGCCGGGTATATCAGTTGTACTGGAGACCTTGACCTGAACATCATTATCCGAACCATTGTCGTTAAGGGAAATCAGGCTTATGCCCAGGCCGGGGCAGGTATTGTGGCAGATTCTGATCCGAATAGAGAATATTACGAAACCCTCCACAAGGCCGAAGCTCTAATCAAGGCCTTGAAAGTAGGGGTTTGATTATACTGCACACCGCCACAAACTGAGTTATTTAAAGCTCTGAAGTGGATTGAATATCGAATATCGAATAAAGAATTTCGAATTATGAAGTCTTGTTCCCCTTTTTCCTTCGACATTCATTATTCCTTGTTCGATATTCGATATTTTACACATTTATCCTTCTGACCCTTTAGCCAGAAGGGCATTTATCTCACTTTCGAAGACGTCTTTTGCCGCAAATCCAATATGACGGTTTGCGATGTTTCCCTGCCGATCAATCAGAAAAGTAGTGGGAATACTTTGAACGCCTCCGTAGGCCATAACTATCTCCGGAGTAGCCATCACAAGAGGATAGTTTATCTGGTGCTGCTGAGCAAAGCTCCTGACAACACTTTCTCCCTGCCGATCTAATGAAAGGCCGATGATCTCTACTCCTTTACCTTTATATTTAGAATAAAGCTCAACAAAACCGGGTATTTCCATCCGGCAAGGGGGACACCATGTTGCCCAGAAATCTAAAATAACGACCTTGCCCACCAGATCAGACAGGGTCAAAACTCCTCCCTCAAGCTTATCTAAGGTGAAATCAGGGGCATTCCCCCACTTAGGTTTCGGTGGAATTACTTTTTCCAATGATTTCTTCTCGGGGAGAGAGGCAACCTCGATTATCTCCTCAGGGGGTATCACCTCTAAAGTCTCAGTATCTGAAGAAGTAATTATCTCCTCTTCCTGCGGTGTTTCCAGTTTAAGCCCTTTATCAAGAGGGGGAGACTCAGTCTGACAACCGGTCAAAATAATTGTTCCTATGATTAATAGCAACCATGCCTTCCATTTCTGCATCCCTTGTCCTCCTTCAGGTAATAGAGATATGATGCTATAGCTCTTAAGATAAATATTTTGGGGTAAGCGAATTCAAGATAGGCTATAGGCTATGTAGCTTTTGGAGTTAATCCTTTAGGATTTCATTAGTTATGAAAGGCTAAAGCCTGAACTCCAAAGGATAGCCAACCCCAAAATCTTTTTCTTAAACACTATACTACAGCTTGGCGGAAATACCTCCCGGGTTTCAGCTAATCAGGTTCAAGGTTCAAGGTTCAAGGTTGGTCGCCTTGCGCTCTTCGAACCGTGAACCCTGAACCTGGAACCCTGCTGAAACCACCCAGGGACTTCCGCCGAACTGGACTGCGTTGGTCTTATTTTCGCATAATCTCCCTCTTTTGTCAATAAAAATCAACCGTATTGAATAACCATTTTTGTTGACAAACCCTGCTCTTTCTGTTAAACTATGCGGATAGAAACCAGGTTTCTTCAAGAAACCTGGTTTCTGAACCCCAAGTTATTGAGAAGATACAGCTAACATAAGGAGGAGAATAAAATGGAGGATTTCTTGTTGGAAGAAGGCGAGGAAATAAAAGAAGCGATATCGCATGAAATGATTGAACGCAACCCGGCCTGGTGGCGTAAATGGAAACTTACTTTGACTGACCGAAGACTCCTTTGTCAGCAGAAGTCTGTGACAGATTCCTTTATCAAGATATTTAATTTAGAAGAAATAGACTCTGTCACCACTGATAAGGAGATCGATTATTTTCGGCTCGGTGGAGGAACGATTCTTATCCTGTGGGCCCTCTTGTGGCTCCCTAATTTTACAACTGAAATATTTTCCTTGTTTACAGGGAGGTTTAGTTTATCAAGATTATTTTGGGCCGGATTTTCTGTCTTGCTGACCACAGTACCCGGGGTGGTGCTAATTATCAATTCTTTTAATAGAAGATTTAGAGTCAAATCTTATGGGCAAACAACCGATATTTATGTTACCGGGTTAGATGAATGGAGGCTAGAGGATTTTTTAGGAGAGGTAAAAGACTCTTTTTCTGAAGCTAAGGAGGCGGCAAAAAAGAAGGAAGAAGAAACAAAGAAATTAGTTAGTGAAGGAGCTGAGGAAGAAGCTCAATGAGTTATCGTTTAGAAAATCCTGTTATTGTTCAGTCTGACAAAACTATTCTCTTAGAAGTAGATAATCCACTCTATGAAGAAGCTAGAGATGAACTGCTCAGGTTTGCTGAATTAGAGAAATCCCCGGAACATATTCATACCTATAAAATATCTCCTCTCTCGTTGTGGAATGCCGCGGCTGCCGGCCTGACGGCCCCTCATATCTTAAATGCCTTAGAAAGATTCAGCAAATTTGACCTGCCGGAAAATGTTAAAAAAGATACCGTTGATTACATTGCCCGGTATGGAAGGCTAAAACTGATCAAGAGGGGGAAAGATACCTTTCTTTACTCCAAGGATGAATATCTTATTACTGAAATCTGGCATAATAAGTCAACCAAACCATATTTGGTCAAAAAAGTTGACTCCTTTACTATTAAAATCCATCCCTTAATGAGGGGGCATATAAAACAAGCCCTGATAAAAATCGGCTTCCCTGTGGAGGATTTGGCCGGATACGCTCCCGGAAAATATCTTGACATTTCCCTCCGCAGGATAACTAAGTCAGGACACCCCTTTAATCTCAGGCACTATCAGGCAGAGGCGGTAGAGAGTTTCCACGCCAGGGGGGCTTTGAGAGGAGGAAGCGGTGTTATTGTTCTTCCTTGTGGCGCAGGGAAAACAATGGTTGGGTTAGGAGCAATAGAGCAATTAAAGTGTGAGACCCTTATTTTAGTTACTAATATTATTGCCCTTCGCCAGTGGATAGAGGAACTCAAAGATAAAACCAATCTCAGCCCGGATATGATCGGTGAATACAGTGGCGAGGTGAAAGAGATCAGGCCTGTGACCCTGGCCACCTATCAAATCCTGACCTACCGCAGAGCCAAAGAGGAAGATTTCCCTCATTTTCCCCTTGTTAATCAACATAATTGGGGATTGATCATTTATGATGAGGTACACTTGCTGCCTGCCCCTCTCTTTCGGCTAACAGCCGAAATCCAGGCCAGGAGAAGGCTTGGCCTGACGGCTACTCTGGTCAGAGAAGATGGTTTGGAACACGATGTTTTTTCCTTGATTGGTCCCAAGAAATACGATGTGCCCTGGAAGGAGTTAGAGAGGGAAGGGTGGATTGCCACTGCCTTCTGTTTTGAGATAAGGATCAGTCTGGATGAAGGACAGCAATTGTCATACTCCGTGGCGGAAGATAGAGAAAAATTCAGGATATCTTCGGAGAATCCGGCTAAGATACCACTTGTTGAGGCATTAATTAAGAGACATGAAGGGGAATCAATCTTAGTTATCGGCCAATATCTAAAGCAGCTCAAGTTACTTTCCAGGATACTGGAGGCCCCGCTGATAACCGGCCGGGTCTCGAATCTGGAACGGGCCAGACTTTTTCAGGGGTTCAGGGAGGGAAGGATAGAGGTCCTGGTGGTTTCAAAGGTGGCTAATTTCGCGGTTGATCTTCCTCAAGCCTCGGTAGCGATTCAGGTTTCCGGCACCTTTGGCTCAAGACAAGAAGAGGCCCAAAGATTAGGCCGGATATTAAGACCCAAAGGAGAGGGGACAATAGCCCATTTTTACTCCTTAGTCACCCGGGACACAAAGGAACAGCACTTTGCCTCCAATCGACAACTTTTCTTAACCGAGCAGGGTTACAGGTATGCCATCCTCGATGGAGAAGACCTTTTGTCCGGTGAAAGAGTGGCCAGGGTGGTTAGCTTGAGTGACTATGTCAGACGCAAAAAGGCCGGCTATAAGTAAACTTTTAACGTAACTCAGGTTGTCAGGTTCAAAGGTTCACGGTTCACGGTTAGTCGCTTGCGTTCCTGGTATGGTATGTTTTCCGAGTCAATTATAGCTTTTAAGATAATGTTTTTGGGGTAAGCGAACTCAAGACAGGCTGTTCAACTTTTGGAGTTAATCCTTTAGGATTTCATTAGTTATGAAAGGCTAAAGCCTGAACTCCAAAGGATAGCCAACCCCAAAATCTTTCGACCTGTGCAATCGACTTTTTTTAACGCAGAGACCGCAGAGATTACGCAGA
>JASEGY010000141.1:0-6286 GCA_030019105.1 bacterium
AGCCCAGTAAAATCAAGCATAAATCATAGAAGTCCCAATTTCAAAACGGTCTCGACAATGGTGAGGAAGACTTGATAAAGAATTTGTTTGACTCTATGCTTGAAAGCTGGAGAAAGAAGATATTAAATCTTCTAAAGAGCTACGAAGAGGAACGTATATTAGACATCTTGAAAATCTGAAGGGGAATAGAGGGGTATCCAATGGACAGAAAAAAACTGCTCAGTGTAATTGAACAAGCCGCCGAAGAAGGACGGACATTCCTTGATCTTTCCGGCAAGGGGCTTACGGCGCTTCCCCCGGAGATCGGCCGGTTGACCAATATGAAGGGGCTGACTCTCTCTAACAATCAGTTGACGGCGCTTCCCCCGGAGATCGGCCGGTTGACCAAGCTGGAGAAGTTGTGGCTCGAGAAGAATCAGTTGACGGCGCTTCCCCCGGAGATCGGCCAGTTGACCAATCTGACGGGGCTGTGGCTCAAGAACAATCAGTTAACGGCGCTTCCCCCGGAGATCGGCCGGTTGACCAATCTGGAGGGGCTGTTGCTTGAGAACAATCAGTTGACGGCGCTTCCCCCGGAGACCGGCCGGTTGACCAAACTGAAGGGGCTGAGGCTCGAGAACAATCAGTTGACGGCGCTTCCCCCGGAGATCGGCCGGTTGACCAGGCTGGAGGAGATGTGGCTCCAGAACAATCAGTTGACGGCGCTTCCCACGGAGATCGGTCGGTTGGCCAAGCTGATATGGCTGAGTCTGGGCTACAATCCGTTCGCCTAGCCACCTTCTGAGATTATCGCGCAAGGGACAAAAGCGGTATTGGCCTATTTGCGGGAGCAGTTGAAAGCCGGCCGCCGGCAATGGGTCTCCAAGCTGCTGATTGTTGGTGAAGGGGGCGTGGGCAAGACTGCGCTGCTGCGATCACTTCGCGGCGAGCCGTTTGATCACCAACTATCCACGACGCACGGCATTCGGATCGAATCGCTGGAACTGGCCCACCCCACCGAAGCCAATGTCACGATGCAGCTCAATGCCTGGGACTTTGGGGGACAGGAGATCTACCACGCCACTCATCAGTTTTTCCTGACCAACCGGTCGCTCTTTGTCCTGGCCTGGAATGCCCGGCATGGGTATGAGCAGGGCAAGCTCTATTACTGGCTGGACACTATCCAGGCCCGCGCCCCTCAGTCGCCTGTCATTCTTGTGGCCACCTGGCTTGACGAGCGGGCCGCCGACCTGCCGCTAAGTGAACTGCGCGCCAAGTATCCCCAGATTGTCGGGCACTGTGAGATCAGCAATAAAACAGGCCAGGGGCTCGAAGACCTGCGAAAGGCCCTGACCGATGCCGCAGCCGGACTGCCCCTGATGGGCGAGAATTGGCCGGCTGCCTGGCTGAACGCCGCAGAGGCCATCCGGGCCAGGAAAGAGAAGCACATCAGCCCATCGACCTTACTAAAGATCATGGAGGGGCAGGGCGTTTCCGGCGACAATGCGAGGATATTGACCCGATGGCTGCACGAACTGGGCGATATCCTTCACTACCATGACGATGAAGAACTTAACGACATTGTTATCCTCAAGCCACAGTGGGTCACGGGATACATCAGCCAGGTACTGGAAAGCGAAGAGGTTATCGGCAAGTCGGGCATCTTTACCCGGCTGCAGATGGAAAAGCTCTGGCGCGATCTCGCGCCGGACATGCGGGATCATTTCCTGCGCCTGATGGAGCGCTTTGACCTGTCCTATCGCACACTGGAGAACAGAGAGATCAGCCTGGTAGTGGAACGCCTGCCGCTTGACCCGCCTGATTACCAATCCCAATGGGAGGCCGTCAAGAAAACAGAGCCCTGCCGCGAGATCTTGATGAAATTCCAGCTCAACACCATCCCGGCCGGAATACCTACCTGGTTTATTGCCCGAACACACCGGTTCTCCACCCATACCCACTGGCGCACCGGCGCGCTCTTTGCCGACCTTCCGGAACAAGAACAAAGACACTTGGCCCTGGTGCAGGCGTTTCCCCATGAGCGTTATCTTCAGCTCACTGTTCGGGGGCCAACCCCGTATAATTTCTTTGCCTTGCTCAAAGACGGGATCGAGCTTATCCTGCGGCGGTTTCCCGGGCTCAGGATTGAGCGTCTGATCCCATGCCCGGGGCATAACCACGAACCGTGTCCCCACGAGTTTAAATATGCCTCTCTCCAAAAAGCGATTGAAAGAACCCCGCCTGTTGTGGACATCCAGTGCCCGGCCTCGTTTAAGCCTGTTTCGGTGCCGCACCTGCTTTTTGGGTTGCACTGGAGGACACAGGATGCGGTGTTGGAGCGGATTGGAACCCTGGAAACAACGCTCGTTGGCAAACAGGATGAGCTGCTGGCCGAGCTGCTGGCCCTGCGGGAACTGACTCAACGTGAATTCACGAGCATTTTCCGGCGGGAGCAGTCCGGGATCGATACCCATTGTCCCAATGTGTTTGTCTTGCGCCGTGGTAGAGGGTGGCTGACGGGGGCCATCGCCGGACAAAAGATGGATTTGCAGCTCTACTGTCAGGCGCCGGGCTGCTGGCATCCCACCAAAGAGGGCGGGCATTACCGGATTGACGATCCGGCAAGATGGATCAAAGCAACAGCGCCTTACATTCGAAAACTGGTTGCGGTGCTCAAATATGCCGCCCCTCTGACCGGCCCCTGGGTGGCAATGGCATGGCCGGACTATGAAAGGATGGTCAAGAACGACCTCAGCTTCATGACCGAATTGGTCAAGAAACTGCCTGATCTGGAAATGGATCGCGAGTTGGGTCTGACGGAAGCAATTGGCGAAGTTCCCACCCCGGAACGGGTTGGGGGCGCAGCCTTGCGCGCTTTGCGCCAATTATTGAATGAGAAAGACCCGCAGCAGCATTGGGGTGGCCTGAAGAAGGTGCTGACTCCTGAGGGGCATTACTTGTGGCTGTGCGAACACCACGCGAAAGAATATGCTATGTAAAAGGCGGCCTTGATCAAAAGTTTCGGCCACTCAAGTCGAAAATGGGAAATAGGAAATTAGGAAATAGGAAGTATCTTGATTTACTTCCTATTTCCCATTTCTTACTTCCTAATTTTTAAATGGTCGAAACGATGGGTACTCACCCGTTAATACTTTGATTTAGAAAAAAGCACCTAATCAGTGGGAATAGCTACTCCTTTTAATATAGTATTTAAGAAAAAGATTTTGGGGTTGGTTGTAATTGGAGTTTAGGCTTTAGCCTTGCATAAGTAATGAAATCCTAAAGGATTAACTCCAAAAGCTACGTAGCCTATATTGAACTCGCCTACCCCAAAAACATTATCTTAAAAGCTATAGCACACGGATGACACGGATTTAACGGATTTATACTGATTTTATCCGTGGTAATCCGTAGTATCCGTGTTATCCGTGTGCTATTAGATTTTCATAATCAAAGTAGTAGCGGAGGAGCACCAAACGATGAACATCGCCAATAATTCAGGTCCGATACTCGCAGGTGGGAAAGCAGCATTGGTCGCGGTCGCCGTCTAAACTAATGCGTACAAAATCTTGGCCGCAGGTTTGCGTTAGGTCCAACCGGCGGCGGGTGTAGTCATCGGCGGCTACGACCAGGCCTGCCCTTCGCCCCAGCAGGGTAAGCAGGCTGAAGGCGTGGGCCAATTCGGTCGTGGAAGGGGCAAATTCAGGCCGATCCCCCTTATAGCCCAGGAGCAGCAGGCGGCGGGCGCCTTGTTGGACGGCCTTGGTAGCCTGGCTGGTGATTTCTGCCAGACCGCCTCGCAGCAGAAGCAGGTTCACCGTGGCCCGGGAGTGAGCGACCAGCACTGTCCACTCCCCCTTGCCGGCCGAGACGCCAAAGCTCTCCAGCAGCTCGGCCTCGGCCAGGGCTATGACCAATCCGGGATCACATGCGTTGGTGGTTAACCCTGCCCGCAAACCAAGTTGGCGGACAGCCGTTAATAAGGCGGGCAATGCCGGGTGCAGTGCCGGCTCCCCACCACCCAGGGCCACCGCTTCCACACCTTCTCTCACCAACGCGTCCAGCAGCTCGACAAACCGGGGCACCGACATGTCCCGGTCAGATTTGGGCTGATCGCAGTAAAAGCAGCGGTTATTGCAGCGTTGGGTAATCTCTATGGAGGCCAGCCGCAGCCGGTCAGTTGTTAGTGGTGGTCTCTTCATCCTTAGCCTCAGCCTTTTCCTTTTCCTTTTCCTCTTCCTCCTCCTCCAGCAAACTGTCCAGGTTGTCCCATGGCGACCGGTGCATATCTTTATACAATAAGCGCAGCGCGGCCACCCCATCGGCAGTGTAAATGGTCCCGGCCTGTTCAATGAGGGCTTGCAGACGTTTCTCCAGGAATGGCCGTGCCGGTCCCCAGCCATGACATTCTGTCCATACGAGGTGGACTAACGCAGCTCGCTGGTAGATATAAGCCAGTGGCTCTTCAGCGGCCAGAAACCATTTTTCCACCTCTTTTCCTAACCGGGCAGCCAGTGAGGCCCAGCGGATGCGCTCATTGGACTCCACCTCTGCCGGGTCCAGCCGGATCAGTTCATACTCCATCACTGCCTCGGCCCGGGTGCTCACCTCTTCCAACGCCGTTTTTAACCGTTCAACCGAATCCCGGACCCACGAGTGGCCCACAGTCGGGAAGCGGGCCCGGGCGTGGAGGACGTCGCCTGCATACTCATCCATGATCTGCCGGCGGTAGGTGGCCATCGAGGCCGGCAGCTCTGCCGGGCGACTAAAGATTTCCAGTTCTTCCCACCGGCCCCAACGGATGCTATCCGCCAGGTCGCGGACGTACTGCTCTTGCGTTTCCGGGGCCGGGCCGTGCTGAGGCAGTAAAAGAGTGTCGCGCAGCTCAAACTGCCCAAGACCGCGCTCCGCTGCCTGAGCCAGGAGTGGTTTCAGTTGCTCCTCGTCAACGGTGTCCCGGCTTCCAAAGGTAGGCGGGTAGCCGCCATCGCCGGGCATTTCCAGCCGGAACCCCTGCCAGGCCTTCTCGAACTCCGGGCCAAGTTCACGGGCCAGGTCACGTAGTTGGCCGTGCAAGGCCTGGGCACGGGTAAAGTCAATCTGCCGCAGTACATTCTCGAACTCCTCGGCCAGGGAGACTATCAGGCCGGGGTCACTACATTCTACTAAAAGCTGGCGCATAGTTCTTCTCCTTCCTTCTACCGGGCCACAAAGGGCAAATGTTTGTAGTAACCCGCTACCAGGCGCGCCTGTTCAGCGGGTGGAAATAACCGCCTAAAGGCGGTCACTACGAACTTTCCCAAGTTGGGCGGTAGTTACAAAGATTTCTTATTCTTACTTCTAACTCTTAGATAAAAATCTTTCGACCTGTGCAAACGACTTTTTTTAACGCAGAGAACGCAGAGATTACGCAGAGTTCGCAGAGATTGAAAAATCTTTATTTCCTCTGCGTCCTTTGCGTCTCCTCTGCGACCTCTGCGTTAACCTATTGAGACAGCTAAAGCCTGTTCCCAGGGTTTCGCCCTGGGCTGCAAAATGTGACCCCTTTGGGGTCAAGGAAAACCGCGCCAGCAATTTTTCCACTAATCTGCAATAAGCCAAATTTATTAGAACTGAACAGCCCTGCTGTGTCTCTGTGACTCTGTGGCAAATTCTGTTTGCACAGGTCGCATAATTTTGGGATGGAAATTATCGGCGCTTCTTGCTCCTGCTCTGTCTTTTGGAAAACTTTCGGCTCAAGTGATCAATTTCTTTGAGGATAATTTCGTCCCCAACTCTTTTGGTGGCTGGATGATCCGGGTCAATATCCGCCAAAATAGAATAGTGATAGAGTGCCCGGGCAATCTTATTCACGCGGGCAAAGTAGATCCCTACCACGTTAAAAAATGATCGCACTTCACTCACATGAAACATCTCTACTGTTGGGTAATGCTGCCAGAGTTCGAATTTTCCATCAAGAATCTTCGGCACCTTCTGATGCTCGTGATGATTGAGGTAATATTCAACCAGGCAGGTTTTTCCAAACAGATACTCAGGAAACCTCTCGGTCGTTTCAAGAATCGTCTCAAAATACTTGTGTTCCTGGTGACTGTAGACATAGGCGATCCCTATTGTGTTCCTGGTGACTGTAGACATAGGCGATCCCTATATGGTTATAAATCGCTGGGACACGCGGATACTGCTGCTTCAATGCCAGGAGTTTCGGAAGTTCTTCGGCTGGAAACTCTCGCATCCGATCATGGATGTCCCAGAGCCGCTCTCAGCCCGGCAAAAGTTCCGTACTCGCTTGTCGTTCGTCACTGTGGCC
>JASEGY010000141.1:6821-8168 GCA_030019105.1 bacterium
TGCTCGTTGCGGAACAACCCGGCTTCGACCGTGGCCTTAAGTTCACGCTCTAACAAAGTCTCCCGATTGGATGTTCTCATTGGTTCATTCTCCCTGGATACTCGCTCCCTTTCTGGCCCGTTCACCTTTCTTTGACAGGATAAAGGGGAGGAACATCCCTGGTGTAGTATTTAAACTATTCCGCCCGCTTAACCTCCCGCAGGTTTTAAACCTGCCGGAGGTTAAGCCAGCTATTCTAACCCACCACCGGAAATTCCGGCGATGATCTTCCTTTCGGCCATTTTCAGGAGGCGAGGAGGGCCTTCTTGACACGGGCGATGTTTCGCTCTACGTTAGCAATATGTTGTGGACTACTGTACTGCTGCGCCAACTGTAACGCCTCCTGATACTTCTCCAGGGCCTCATGATAGTGCCCCTGGACTTCAAATGTGACACCAATTGCCTCAAGGACAATAGCCACCTTTATTGGATCGCCCAGCTCACGATAAATATCCAAGGCTCGATGAAAGCGGTCCAGGGCTGCCTTGAATTGGCCCGCATCTCGCAGCAGCTTGCCTATCTCGCCCAGCGAATCTGCCTGACCTGCCTGATTACCAATCTGTTCTTTGATAGCCAGGCTTTCCTGGAATCGCGGAAAGGCCTCTTGCGGACGGCTCAAGTCAGTCAAGGTCAGGCCAAGTTGGTGGAGATACATCGCTTCAAGCTGTCGATTGCCCAGCCCTTGGGCCATCTCAAGCCCCTTCTCTGCCTGGTTAAGCGCCTTCTCATACCGTTCCATAAACATCAGCAACTGGGCGATGCGGTAGTGGCCGATGACAATCCCCTCCTTATTGCCAATCCCTTCCTCTATCGCCAGCGACTTCTCCTCCAATTCCAGCGCCTTCTCATACCGGCCTTGCTCCTGATAAATCTGGCCCTGCTGGCCGATGGCAACTGCCATCTGGGACCTGGCATCTATGCCTTGAAAGAACTCCAGGCATTCCTGATAGGTATCCAGCGCCTCCTGCCATCTGCCTTCATCATTGAGCAAAGTGGCTAAATTGCCCCTGACCACATATTTGCTAAATCCTTCCAGGGAATCGATACTCTTCTTGAGCAGATCCTTCGCCAATTCCCGCTGCCCCTGCATTAATAAAAACTCCCAAATGCCGTCAACAACCACAAGTGCCAACTCATACTCTCCGGCTTCAAACAGGTGGTGGTGGATCTCCAGCAGAGAGGCAACTAAGGCCCATGCCTCCTTGCTCCTTCCCTGTTGAACCAGTATCCTTGCTGCCTGGGAAAGTTTTTTCCAGGGGGGTTCCCTAACCATGCCCCGTGGTCCATCAAGGACCAATCGTGGACCAG
>JASEGY010000142.1 GCA_030019105.1 bacterium
TCTTAGTGGTGAATGGTTACAAGTTGGTTTGGTTGCGGCTTCGCCGCGCTATGAAATTGAAGCCGAAAAAGAGGGCTGGAGCGTTCCTGTTTTGGAGCGACAGATTCACTCTTTCCTTTTCGCACGACTCCTGAAAAGCAGGGACAAAGACGGCGTTCTGGAATTAGCAAGAGAAGGACAAGCAGTAAAGAATCCGGCTGACACTATGAAAGATCCTTACATCCTTGATTTTCTCGGATTGCCGGATTCAAAACAGCTTCATGAGTCAAGACTTGAATCGGCTATTATCGAAAACCTGCAGTCATTTCTTCTTGAGTTAGGTAAAGGTTTTGCATTCGTCGCCCGGCAAAAACGCCTTCAGTACGAAGACGAATTCTTCTATGTCGACCTTATTTTTTATAACTGTATCCTGAAGTGTTATCTGCTGATTGACCTGAAGATTGGCAAACTGGCCCATCAAGATGTCGGTCAGATGGACAGCTATGTCCGCATGTTTGATGACTGTTTCATCGCCAGGGATGACAACCCGACCATCGGATTGATTCTTTGTGCTGAGAAGAACGAGGGTAGCTCCACAATCAATCGTGGAGTACGCTCGAATAGTAAACTTTAGAGTAATATATAGGGCTTTGCTTAAAAAAGTTGAGAACACTTCAGCCCTTGGAAAGAGCCCAGCTAACCCTCGTAATTTATTAGATATCCAGCGATTTTTTAGAGTTGATTTTCAATCGAAAACTAACTCCACGATTGATTGGGGAGCTACCACAACAGGATGCCCAAGCAAAAATACGACTTCGGATTGAACAAATTCCTTTTGAGCGAATTTCTTAAAAAGTTGGGGTAGTAGGGGAGTAGTAGTGGACGTTGGTGCGGGAGACTTAGGGGACATAGATAAAAAACATAAAAAAATCATCCTAAATGTATGATGAAGAGGAGCCGGAAAGGGGGAAATTAAAATGCCAGTTCTTTCATTAGCTAAGCTAAAAATGAATTTTGGTTTTAATGATGCTGTAGCTATTAAATATGAAAAGAGAGATGAAGAATTAATTATTCATCTCCCTATTGAGCCCAAATATAGAAGTAATGATGAAATCATAAACCAGGCTCAAAACCTGGTTGAGAAACGGAAGGCTGCTGGTTGGTCCAGACAAGACTTTTTTAATGATTTTTTGAGAGTTAGAGATGAAGTATTAGAAAAAGTAAGGGTACATTATGGAAATCAGCAAAGTTAGGGTTGTTTTAGACACAAATGTTGTTTTGGCTTACACCTGGACAAAATCTGAGGACAGTCCAAATAAAGAAATCATCCGCAGATGGGAGAAAGATCAATTTGATGTTTTATGGAGCAGGGATGTTATTAATGAATACATTAACAAAATGAAATTCTTTGGAGTATCTGAAGACCACATTGTAAAAATAATCTCCCATTTTATCCAGTCTGGAGAAGCAATAGAGATTGAATTTTATCATTATGAACTCTATCCAGAAGATGCTAAAGACATTTGCTTTGTTTTGTGTGCGTTGAATGGCTGTGGCAGTCATATTATTACCTATGATCCTCACTTATTAGATTTAGCAGAGGAATATCGACAGAAGTTTTCTATCAGTATTTTGAAGCCTGTTCCATTTTTGCAAAAATTAAGAGAGCTTCTGAAGGAAACTTGATGTGGAAAACCACATTTCGCTGCACAGTTATGTAATCGGTAGAAGGGTGTGGGATACAAGGGGACGTAGGTAAAAAACGTGTACGCCGAGCAAAGCTTCTTTGCTCTTGCCAGTGAGAGTCTGGCCTGAACAAAGGTTAGCCACCAGTTTAGCCTCTGTGAGAAGCGAAGTTAGCGGAGAAGCGAAGCCAGCGGAGGAGCGAAGCTCGCAATGAAACGGAGTCTGCGGAGAGAGGCTAAGCCAGCGGAGGAGCGAAGCTCGCAATGAAGCGGAGTCTGCGGAAAGAGGCTAAGCCAGCGGAGGAGCGAAGTCTGTAATGAAGCGAAGTCTGCGGAGAGAGGCCAAGCCAGCGAAGGAGCGAAGTCTGTAATGAAGCGAAGTCAGCGGAGAGAGGCTAAGCCAGCAAAGGAGCTAAGCCCGCAGTGTGACAAGGCTGAGTAGTTACCACTACTCATTCTCCCGGTGTAATACGCCCTTGGCCTTTTGCCAAAGCTTATCAATACCCTTTTTGGCTGCTTGCTTCTCTTTCTTACCCATCCGTTCCCTGGAGTGCTTGATAGTAAGCTTCTGGCTTTGACTGGTGTCCTTATTTAGAGCGCTGACATGCAGGATACCGTTTACATCGTAGTCGAACTGAACAATTATCTTTGGCTTGCCAGCCAGTGCCTCTGGGACATCTTCTAACTTAAACTTACCCAGAAGCACATTCTGGGAGGCAATCGGACTCTCACCCTGATAGACCTCGATTTCTACCGTTTTCTGGTTATCCATAAAGGTGGAAAAGACTTCTGATTTGGAGACAGGAATGGCCGTATTGCGTTGAATAAGTTTACAGAAGATGTCCGGAAGTGGCAGGCCAAATCTATTAGAAACCGCAGCAATGCCTAAGGAATACGGAACCACATCGACCAACACGGCTGACGGACTATGTCCGCTTATTATCCCTGCCTGGATGGCTGCCCCTAAGGTTACGCATTCCTCAGGATCTACCTCTGCATGGGGCGATATGCCCATCTTTTTTTCAATCAGATCGGCTACCGCCGGAATGCGCGTTGAGCCACCAACGAGCAGAACCTTATCTATTTCTTTGTTCTCTAACCCAGCATCACTCAAGGTAATATCTATTGCCTCCAGGGTCTCATCCAGCAAATCCTGTATCAATTCCTTGAATTTCTCTCGAGATATCTCTATCTCCAAATGGAGTGGTTTACCATCATCAGATTTGGCGATAAATTCCTCCCGAATTAAGACATAGGGTTTGTCTGACAGCTCTATTTTGGCCTGTTCCGCGGCCCTGGTTAACCTGGCTAAGGCCTGACGGTCCTGGCGTACATCTATTTTGTGTTTCCTCTCAAACCATCGGGCAATATGGTCTACTAAGCGCTGGTCGAAATCATCCCCACCCAGGCGATTATTGCCATGACTGGCCAGCACCTCTATCACTCCGGAAGAAAGCTCCACAATAGAGACATCAAAGGTGCCTCCTCCCAGGTCATAGACCATGAGGTGTTGGTCTTCTTCCTTATCTGCCCCATAGGCCAGGGCGGCGGCCGTAGGCTCATTTATGATTCGGACTACCTCTAAGCCGGCAAGCTCACCCGCATCTTTGGTCGCCTGACGTTGGCTATCCGAGAAATACGCCGGCACAGTAATTACCGCCTTACTGATCTGCTTCTTTAACGCATTTTCAGCAATAGTCTTTAGTTGTTTTAAAATGATACCGGATATCTCCTGAGGGGTATACTCCTTTTCGGCTATCGGCACAGTGACGTCACACCCCATTTGCCGCTTGATAGACTTTATCGTCCTCTCAGGAGCGAGAATATATTGGTTTTTGGCCGGGGTGCCTACTAACAGCTCTCCTCCAGGAGAAATTCCTACAACCGAAGGCAATAACCGTTCACCATTATTCTCAATAAGCATAGGAGAATGGCCCTTTATGATTCCTACCGAAGAATTAGTTGTGCCCAAATCGATACCAATTATGTCTTCCATATTATCTCCTCCTCTGTTCAAGTATCAGCCGGTTAGTGGTCAGGATATCTGGAGGGAGGCCAGGTGGCCCTTTTGTCAGTTGCCCTGGGGATGGGCGTGGGCAACTGAAGTTCTTTGTTGAGTTGAGTGGGCCAGATAGCTTTCTTGTCAGTTAGCTGGGCCGCGTCTTCTTCCCTTTCTTTTTGTGGTTCGACCACTTTCTCTTTTTCTTTTTGTCTTTCTGGCTCGGACACTCTCTTGCCCACCACTACCTCGGCATATCTAATTACCCTATTATCCAGAATGTAACCCGGCAATTCTTCCCTGATGATCTTATTGTCTTCTATATCCAGGCCTTCTTCTACCCCGACGGCCTTATGAAAGTTTGGATTGAAGAACTCACCTTCACAAGGAAGGCGACGGACATTAAATCCGGATAAAACATCTAAGGCCCGATCCTGAACCATCCGCACACCCTCTAACCAACTATTAAGTTCCTCGGATAGGGTCTTCTCCTTCGGTCTTTCCAACAACCTCTTTGTGAAGCCCGATCGTTTCTTAAGATGTCTATTCAAGTAGTATCTTCGCCTAATCTTACGGCTCATTTTAACCGAAGCTAAACTCCCAACCCGGCCCGGTTCTGTCTTCAACTCAGATTCAGGATAGACTGACCTGGACGACTCATTTTCTGTATCTTCGGCAGAACTTGCCTGCCGGGTTATGGCCTCAATAGTCCAGGAAAGACTATCCAGCACTGGCAACAGGGCCTTGACAAACTTACTCCGCTGTTCCTGACTCTGGAGTTTCTCTAATTTATCCAATCGGGTGTCTATTCCGTTAAGGACAGTTACTACTTTCTCTATCAAGTCGTGATTGGAACTTAACAGCTCATCATTTCGGGCCTGTTCTTCTTTAAGATTCTTAATAATCGTTGATAATTGCTGACTAAGTTGAGCCTGACCCTTTTTCAGGTCAAGGACAGTTACTACTTTCTCTATCAAGTCGTATTTGGAACTTAACAGCTCAGCATTTCGGGCATGTTCTTCTTTAAGATTCTCAATAATCGTTGATAATTGCTGACTAAGTTGAGCCTGACCCCTTTTTAGATCCTGGTCAAATTGGTCTCCAACCCCTTTCAGATCATCCTTATCTCTATCTCTTAATTTAGAGGTAATGGTCTTAAAGAATCTCATCATAATTCACCGTCCGTGCTGATCATAGCTTAAGCCGGCTCTCTTCCATAGCGGCTAACAAATCATCGGGATAGACACCCAGGTCATAATCATCCTCTTTTTCGTTAAACCTAAACTCTCCAAAGGGATCATTAAAGTGGAATACATCTGTTCTGATTCTGGTTTTTGGATCGCGTAATTTCTCATAAGCTGCCCGTATCTCTTTGAACTTTTCTGCATCTCTTTCTGGGGTATACTGTTTGACCAGTTCAAAATAGGTCTTCTTTATTTCACCCCTTTGAGCATCTTTAGAAAGTTTTAAGACCTCGTAAGGGCTTTTCTCTCTCTGCATTTTCGTACCTCACTTAGAAAAACGGAGCAGGACATGGCCTGGACTTTCGTTGGTCACTGCCTTGTTGGCACTGTTTTCTTATCCGATTGATATAGTTTACTAATTCTCTGTCCCCCTCATCTCTGGCCAATTTTTCGGCTATTTCAAATCTCTCCTCTGCCTTTTCTATTTCAAAATCCCTCAGACAAAGCAGGCCCAACTTAAACTGGATTTCCGCATCATCGGGGGTCATCTTAACGGCTATCTCTAAATATTGCTTACTCCCTTCGTAACAATGCATCTCTTCAAAGGCGAACTTCCCAATTTTGTGGGGTATCTCAAGAAACGGAGGCGCCTTCTTGATTGCCCAGTCAAAATAATTATGGGCTTCCTTGCACAGCTTTCTCTGGCAATAAAACATGCCAATCCGATAATAGATAAACGGATCCTTTTTACTACGTTTTATCGCCTCCCTAAAATATTGTTTAGCCTTATCTTCAAGACCGCGATCAAGATATCTATCCCCTATCTCCACACACAGAAGATGCCCTTCTGAACTAAGCCTGACAGCCTGCTGACAGTACTTGTCGGCTCGAGTTAACTCATTCATCTCCAGATAGATAAAACCTCTAATAAAATAACTGTCGACCCCTTTACCACAAAGCTCATCAAGTTTATCCATCAGCAAGAGGGCTTCTTCAAACCTACGCTTTTCGGTTAAATGACGGCTCTGGTGACTATAGGCGCTCGCCAAATACTTTTTGATAAATGGATGCTCAGGTGTAAGCTCGATAACTTTTTCCCAATATTTAATGGCCTCTCCGGGCTGGTCATCCAGATCATAGCTTAGACCCAGACTGTTTAAGGCCTCTATATGCCTGGGATTTTGCTTTAACACCTCTTTAAACTCTTTTATGGCACTCTCTATTCGATCCTCACAGAGATACAACTCTCCCAATTCGAATCTTGTCCGGATATCTTTTAGATCATAGCCTAAGGCACGCTTATATGCGGTAATGGCATTCTCTATCTCATCTTCAGTTAAGTAATTCTCCGCCAGATGTCTGTAAGCCACATTTAAACAGCCCTTCAATCTTTCCTCCGGCAAAGATCGCCCGGCCGCCTTGCGCCAGCCGGAAATGACCTTTAGCCAGTATTTCCTGCTTTGCTGGGAGTCCTGGATCTTATCAAAAGCCAGCGCCAGGTTATGGAGAATATCTAATTTGGTATCGTCTATGACCTCTGCTTTCAGCCAGTAATCGACAGCCTCTTTGGTATTATCTTCTCTGATAGCCGCATTTCCCTTCAGGTAATAGGCGTGAGACAAGTTATGCCTGACTTCTTCATTCTGAGGGTCTATCTCTAATAGCCTTTCCCATATCCTTATGGCCTCATCGTTTCTTCCTTCTTTGATGAGATCTAACCCCAGTTTCTGACAAAGGATATTTGAGTTTTTATCTATTCGGCTATGGTGTAATCCAGCTTGATGGACCACCTCTAATGCCTGGGCGGCCTCTTCTAATTGATGATTGCGAATATGAGCTACAGCCAGGTAATAGCTGGCTATCTTCTTAAAGGTTGGTGTCTGCGAGGCCTTTTTTAATAAAGGTAAGGCCTTATCCACCTCGTCCTGTCTAAGGGAGATAAAGCCCTCAAAGAACGGCCTTTCGTCCCCTTTAAGGTCTTCTAACAGGACGCGACAGTCATCGATCCTGTTCTCCTTTAGATAGGCCATCATCAGGTAACAATTGGCATTTATAGATTTCAAGAGACTAATAGCCTCTCTTGTCTGGCCGCTCCTCAAACAGGCCAAAGCCAGGCAGGATATTATTTGATCATTATTCGGATCTAACCTGAGGGTCTTTCGGTAGGCATTTATGGCTTCTTTCATCTGATTGGCCTTATGCAAACAGAGGCCCAGGTGAAAGAGATAGATTGCCTTGTCCGGTTGGAACTTGACGGCATTACTCAGATTAGCTTTGGCGGCCTCTAACTGATTCTCTTTATAAAACGATATCCCATACTGGAAGTAAGCCTCGGCTAAATTAGCTAATAGCCGGTCATCAACAGACTCTGACTTTACCAGGGACTTCCATTCATTAATGGCCTGCCGGTAATCTCCCTTAGAAAAATATTCCTGGCCACGCCTCTCAGATATGGCCGTATGAACCTTCTTTTTCTTGTGATTCTTCTTTCTACCCATTTTTTATCAACGACCCAACAAATGGCTAAAATCAGGTGATCGGTGAGGAAAAAGTAGTCACCGGTTATCACTGATTAGATGATGATGATAGGAATTTTGATTTTAGGGCAATTCGGAAGAAGTGTCACAGAAGTTGCCCCCAGATGTTTTTTAGTGCTTTGAACCTGCTTTGAGCCCACTGATTTTGAATTATAGTATATAGAAATGGGTAAGTCAAGTGAAAAGTTGAGGAAAAGAGAGAAATTTGGGAGATAATTTGGAGAATCGGGTAGCCAAAAAAGTTGGGCAGGTAAAATTTGGGCACACCCCTCCCGTAGTGTCCCAAGATGCAGCAATTCTAATTATGACTTCAAACAGCGTAGGTTGGGTTGATCGTTAGCGAAACCCAACAGATTCCGGTCATCGTATGCTGCCTTTTGTTGGGTTTCGTTCCTCAACCCAACCTACAATTTCCGGGAATTCATCCAATGCAGATATCCCAACTACCATCGAGACCCATAATGAGAATTGCTGCCTAAGATGATAGCGCAAGATTGTGCCATCAAGTGGAAAAGAGAAAAGGCCTCATTCCCAAATCGGGAAATCGTCATAGAATGGTTCGTAAGTAACTTCAGTGACTTCAGTGGAAATGACTTCCTGCAGAGGAGAATGGCCACGTTCATCAATTAGACCCATAAGATTGATATGATCACTTCAGAAACTACATCTTTCCGGTCTAAAGCCGCCTGATAAAGTTTCAATAATGTCCGGTAAGCACACTGGCTTAGCTTACCAAGAAGCTTGCGATCATTTCGAAAGTATATCCGCAACATCT
>JASEGY010000143.1 GCA_030019105.1 bacterium
GAAGCCCAGTAAAATCAAGCATAAATCATAGAAGTCCCAATTTCAAAACGGTCTCCCTTTATGTCCTTTATCCTTTGTCATTTTTTTGTTGACATTTAAGCAAATATAGTGTATATTACAAACAAAAATTAGGGAGAAAATTTTTGCCTAAAGGAGCTCGGTCGCTCAGAAAGCAGATAGGGGTTGTTCTTCTGGAAGCAGGTGTTATTACCCCGCAGCAGCTTGAGAAAGCTTTATCGGCGCAAAAGGACGTCAAGAGACGACTGGCCTATCTTTTAGTTGATCTTGGCCTGGTTGAAGAAAAAGTCATCGTCCCTGTCCTGGCGGCATTTTTAGAGGTTCCTTTCCTGAGTTTGTCCGAGCTTAATCTCGAAAAGATAAGTCCAAAGGTAAAAGGGATTATCCCTGAATTCCTGATGCGGCGGCATCTCCTTATCCCCACTTCTTTGACAGCCGGTGATCTTTCCATTGCGATGGCTGATCCCTTAGATGTATTGGCCATAGATGATATAGCCAGGATGACTGGCTACCAGGTAAAGACCTTCATTGCCGGCGAGTCGGAAATCAAGGAGGCAATTGAGCGCTATTACAAAAAATTTCTCACCCTTGATGATATCTTAGGAGAAACCAGGAAAAAGAGGATTGAAGTCGTCCGGCCGGGAGAAGAGGTGACCGATGTGGCTCAGCTTAAGGTTGATGCTGAGTCCGGCGCGGTAGTTAATATAGTTAATCACCTCTTAATTGAGGCCATTGAGGCAGGCGCCAGTGATGTTCATATTGAACCTTATGGACATAAACTTCGAACGCGATATCGGGTGGATGGTATCCTGTACGAAGTTACTTCACCACCCAAGGAGCTTCATCCCGCCATTATTTCGCGGGTGAAAATTATGTCCAGGCTGGACATTGCCGAGAGACGTCTCCCTCAGGATGGACGATGTAAGGCCGTGCTGGAAGATCGAGAAATCGATCTTCGTGTCTCAATTATTCCGACTGCCTTTGGGGAAAAAGTTGTCTTAAGGATCCTTGATCCGGAAGGCCTCTGCTTGGACCTGAGTGAATTAGGCTTTGAACCGGAGGCGCTCTCTGTTTATAAAAAAGGGATAGGACGCCCGCATGGAATTGTCCTGGTTACCGGGCCTACCGGCTGTGGCAAATCAACTACCCTTTATTCGACTCTAAAGGTGTTAAACACAATTGATAGAAATATACTTACTGTTGAGGACCCGGTGGAGTATGTTATTGAGGGGATAAATCAGGTTCAAATAAAGCCTGAGATAGGTTTGGATTTTGTCACCGGACTGCGGTCTTTCATGAGGCAGGACCCCAATATTCTTATGGTGGGAGAAATAAGAGACAGGGAGACGGCTGAAGTAGCCATAAATGCTGCCCTGACCGGACATCTGGTCTTTTCTACCCTCCATACTAATGATGCCCCGGGAGCCATTACCAGGTTGGTTAATATGGGGATCGAACCCTTTCTGATCACCTCAACGGTAAGTATGAGTCTCTCTCAGAGGTTAGTGCGGACTATATGTTCGCACTGCAAGGAAAATTATTTGGTTTCCAGGGCCATGTTGCAGGAAATTGGGTTTCCCTCCCGTGAAGAATCATCTACCCTTTACAGGGGGGCTGGATGTGAGAAATGTGGTCAGATTGGTTATAAAGGCAGAATTGGGGTCTTTGAGTTGATGGAAATGAGTGATTCCATTAGAGACCTTGTCCTCGACCGGGAACCGACGCATAAGATTAGAGAGTGTGCCCGGAAGGAGGGAATGCTCGATCTGAAAGAAGCTGCGGCCCGAAAGGTCTTTACCGGGATCACTACGGTGGAGGAGTTCTTAAGGATAACGGTTGAAGAGAGAATGCTGCATTAGTTTTGAATATTCGTAGCCGTTCACGGCTTGAAATTAGAAATTGGAAATTGGAAATTAGGGGACGGTTCATAATCTACAATTTTGACGTGAAAGCCCAATTTCGGCCTTGATCACCGTTTCGGCCACTAAGAAGAAGTGCGATTTATTCTCTCGCAAAGCCGCAAAGTCGCTAAGAGCCTATATTTTTTATTCTTTGCGTCTTTGCGCCTTTGCGAGAGATATCTTTTTTATCCGAGAATTTTCCCCGCATAGCCGAAACGATGAACAAGGCCCCAATTTCCAATTTCCAATTTCCAATTTCAGCGTTCCATGAACGGTTACATTTATTGGGTCTACGCGGATTCGTGGGGTAAAACTTTCAACCTCTGCGGTTAGAAATGAGGCCAAGATATTGTATCGCCCCTTCAGGACTAATTGATGTTGTGGTTAGCCCCTTTCCCAGGGCGTTGCCCCACTGCCATTAAGTTAAGCCGAAGCTTTTGAAACACAATAGGTTGGCAAGGTAGGAGTTTAGGCTTTAGCCTTTCATTCTCCTGGTATTGTGCTGCAAATGAAACCCTAAAGGGTAAATTCCCTTCACAGGTGACTGCGGGACGAATTACATACTCCCTATATCGCCTTAGCATAAAGAGTTACCCTTAACTTAATGGCAGTGGGGCATCGCCCTGGGTTAGGATCATATAAAACCAAGTAGCCCTGTAAGGGCGAGACAAGGTTGATTTTTACCCCTCGAATCCGCGTAGAGCCCATTTATTCTAACGAAAGGTATAGAAAGAGGAAATAAGTATGTATAGCATGGAAGAACTTATCCACATCATGATTGAAAGAGAGGCATCCGATATACATTTAGTTGTTGGCACTCCTCCTCAAATACGGGTTGACGGTGAACTTATCCCCCTGAAAACAGAGAAGCTTAATCCGGATGTATGTCAGGAACTTGTTTACAGTGTCTTGACTGAAAGTCAAAAGCGGAGGTTTGAAGAAACTAACGAGTTAGACCTTTCTTTTGGGGTAAGGGAGATTGGTCGAATAAGGATGAATGTCTTCCGTCAGCGGGGGACAGTCGGGGCGGCCTTGCGTAGTATACCTAATAGAACCCTGTCTTTTGAGGCCCTTGGTCTGCCTCCATCCATCCATGAAATGGCTAAATTAACCAAGGGACTCGTTCTGGTTACCGGGCCGACCGGCTCCGGAAAATCAACTACCCTGGCTGCGATCATTGAACACATCAACCAGCATAGAAAAGAGCATATTGTTACGGTGGAAGACCCTATTGAATATCTTTACTCTCATAAGAATTGTATCATTAGTCAACGAGAAGTAGAAGCCGATACGGAGTCATTTGGGGCGGCCTTGAAATTTGTCTTAAGACAGGATCCGGACGTCATTATGGTTGGTGAGATGCGTGATCTGGAAACAATTAATGCTACCTTGACTATTGCTGAAACCGGTCATCTGGTCCTGGCGACCCTTCATACGCCGGATGCGGTGCAGTCCATTAACAGAATAATTGATGTCTTCCCTCCTTATCAGCAACCTCAGGTTCGGGCCCAGCTTTCCTTTGTTATTCAGGCCGTCTTTTCTCAGCAGCTTTTGCCCAGGGCCGGAGGGAAAGGACGGGTACTTGCCTGTGAGGTCTTAATTGTGACCCCCGGCCTTAGAAACCTGATTCGTGAAGAGAAGGTTCATCAGGCCTATACCTTAATGCAGGCCGGGGGAAGAGAAGGTATGCAGACAATGAATATGTCATTAGCGGATCTTTTTGGCAGAGATTTAATTACAGCCCAGGAAGCCCTGTCCAGGTCTCTTGATCCCAATGACTTAAAGAGATTTTTGGATAGAAGCGCTACAAGGTATTAATTTGATTTCGGATTTCGGATTGCGGATTGCGGATTGCGGATTGGCGATTGGATGCTGTCCTGATTGAACCACAAAGCACACGGGGTGAAAGATTCTCTTGCCAAATCTTTATGTCCTTTATGTCATTTGTGTCCTTTGTGGGTAGGCGAAGTGGAAAATCCGCAATCCGCAATCCGCAATCCAAAATCTAAAGAGGAGGGGACAAAGTGACTTTTACCTATAAGGCGAAAAATACAGCAGGTGATGCGGTCTCAGGAACAATAGAGGCTGACAGCGAACGAATGGCTATTGCCAAACTTCGTCAACGCCGCCTTAATATCCTCTCCTTAGCTGAGGAACGGCGGACGTTCTTGAAAAAGATAGCCGGCGCAGGATGGCAGGGCCGGGTAAGATTAGCAGATTTATCCCTTTTCTCCCGGCAGCTTTCTACCTTAGTTAATGCCGGTGTGCCTATTATCCAGAGTCTTATTACCCTTGTCGAACAGACCACCCGAAAGAAACTGCAGGAAGTGATCGCGAGTGTAAGGGAGGAGATCGAAAGGGGGGCGACTATTTCCAATGCCCTGGAAAAGCATCCTGATGTCTTTTCCGAGTTTTATATTAGTATGGTTAGAGCCGGCGAGTCCGGCGGTGTTCTGGATGAAATACTGGTAAGAATCGCGGATTACCTGGAAAATTTAGCTCAATTGCGGCGGAAGGTTATTACGGCTATGGCCTATCCAGGTACTGTTTCCGTCATTGCCACGGCTGTCACCATCTTTATCATGCTGGTTATTATCCCTCCGTTTCAGGAAATTTATAAGACACTGGGAGTTGAGCTCCCCATACCAACTATAATCCTGCTGCATGTTAGTGACATTTTAAGGCACCATTTTCTATGGGTTTTTGCGGTTCTAGTTCTCATAGCTTATTTCTTTGTCAAATTCGTCAGGACAGAGAGGGGGAGAGAACTCTTTGACCACTACAGTCTCAAAGTGCCTTTGTTTGGCAGCCTGTTTAGAAAAATCGCTATTGCTAAATTTTCGCGGACATTTAGCACCATGGTTAGAGCCGGTGTGCCTATTTTAGAAGCTATGGAAGTAGTCGCCAAAACCGCAGGGAATAAAACCGTTGAAACGGCCGTAATGAATGCCCGGAATTTCATCCGTGAAGGAGAGAAGATTACTGATCCATTGAGAGATTGTGGAGTTTTTCCGCCTATGGTTGTTCAAATGATCGCGATCGGTGAAGAGAGCGGCAGTTTGGACATTATGTTGGAGAAATTGGCTGATTTCTACGACCAGCAGGTAGATGCCGCGGTAGCCTCTTTAGCCAGCATGATTGAACCTATCCTTATCCTTCTTATGGGGGCAATCATTGGCAGTATTATCATTGCCGTCTTTCTGCCTATCTTACTTATGCCTACCGTATTGGGGTAAAGACAGTAGTGAAATGGGGTAGTAGTTGAGAGATGAATACTATCACGGTAAGGTTGCCAAAGGATGTTGCCACGCAACTGGAGACCGAGCATATCAACAAGAAACAACTTGACTCGTTTCTGGTAGCAGCGGTTAAGGTCTGGTTGATACGATGCCAGGCAGATGAGAACTCGCAGCTCAAGGCTGTAAAGCGCCCCTGGTCTGAAGCTTTTCAGGGTAGCGCTGTGACCTTTGTGGACCAGTTGATTAACGAGAACCAGTCGCTGTTTGAGGAGTTAGCCCACCTGTGACAAGGGGACAGCCTGCTGAGGATTATGCCGATGTCATCGGCCGCCTGCTAGTCCGAGTTTACGAAATCCACGAGCGAGTATTGATCAAGGGAGGTGGCGGGCATGAGGGCATTCGGGATGCGGCGATGTTTCACGCTGCTGTGGCTCGGCCCTTTGCTACCTTCGATGGGGTTGAGCTATATCCCACCGATTTTGACAAGGCAGCAGCTCTTTTCCATTCACTGATCAAAAGCCACCCCTTTATGGACGGTACCAAGCGCACTGCCTTTACCTCGGCTATCTACTTCTTGCAGGAACGGGGCTATGTCTTGCGACGACCGTTGCCGAAGGATGAAGTCATCTGCTTCTGCGTAGAAGTGGCTGAGGAAGCCAAGCGTCAGGCGGAAGGGGAACCAGTGAAATTGAAGACCGTTGCCGGGATAGCAGCTTGGCTCAAAAAGCTTGTGATGAGGGAAGAAGGGATGAGGATTAGGTTGGGTTGAGTAAAGCGAAATCCAGCAATGAAAATAGCCCGGGGTGCGAAGCCCCCGGGCTATTTTTACTACTTACTTGACTACTAACTTTTGCCTCAGAAACCAAGTTTCTAAAGAAACCTGGTTTCTGAACACGATGGGGTAAAGCGAAGCTAAGTTTAATACTTAGCTTAAAAGCTGAAGCAGGGTTTGAGGCTTCAAGTTAGCCTGAGCCAACATGGCTGTGCCTGACTGGGAGAGTATCTGATTCTTCACAAAATCACTCATCTCTTTGGCCATGTCCACATCACGAATCTGTGATTCAGCACTGGTCATATTTTCGGATGAGACGCGGAGGCTCTTTATCATATGCTCTAACCGATTTTGATAAGCACCCAGATTGGCCCTCTGAACCGAGATCATATCAATGGCTTCCTGGAGTTTCTGGATCGATCCCTCCGCATTTTCCCTGGTAGCCAGACCTTCCTGTTTTAATCTATCTATTTTAAGGCCGGCCGTAGATAAGGTCTGGATATACATACTCATTGTCTGGTATTCATTGGCCCCAACGTGCAGGACGAGGCTTCCCTTCCAGGTGGGGGAATCAATCTTGGGCGGCTCAACCTTGCCCGTGGGGATATTGGTCTCGGTGAAAAAGCCAAACCCAACCGTTGATTCTATCTCGACCAGGTTCAGCGGTTCTCCCTCTCGATCAGCCCGAAAGATAAACTGGTCCGTCACATTATCGTAGGTAACAGTCACAGCAGCCTTGGTCGAACTATTAATGTCTTCTATGAAGGCAGCTACAGAAAGGTAGTCTTCGATCTTAAATTCGGCTCCATTGATAACCACCCGGCCGCCAATCTGATGGTCAAAATTATCTTCTCCAAATCCTTTAGCCAGGCTGATAAAATCTTCAGGCCCGCCTTTTACCTCAGTTGCGCTAATTTCAGTGGCCTGTCTGGTTGGAGCCAGATAACGGCGGCGGGTAATGTTAACCTCGGTTAGAAATCCTATCCCTCCTTCTTCGTTCTCAGTGATGACGAGATCTTCTTTGGGATCATTACTCTTGATGGTGAACTCATCAAAATCTTTATCGTAACTGACAGATGCCCTTGCTTTCTCCGAGGTATTAACTGCATCCATAAAATCCTGCACTGAGGCGTAATCATCTATGCGAAATAAGACTCCATTAATTGTAACTGAGCCCGTAGGTATATTATCAAACCCGGCCGTAGACCAGGATCTATCGACGTCAATAATATTGTCGGTTCCATCAGCCACCTCAAAGCGGCTAATACCACTGGCGTTAGGCCCGGGAGGAGGAGTAGTGCCTAAAGTAAGATGACTGGCCGTAAAGAAGCCGTTTGTCGGGCTCGATTCATACAGCCGCAAGTTGGCCTGGGGGGTATCGCTTTTAATCGTAAACCGATCCTTATCCGAATCATACTCTAAGGTGACAGCCGCCTTCTCAGACTTGTTGATTGCTTTCATAAGTTCAGCCGGCGTATTATAATCAGACAGGCTGAAGGTCTCACCATTGATGGTTACGTTTCCTTCGGGCAGGATTTCAAAACCGCTTTTCTCCCATTTAGCATTGATATCTAATTCACCGGCCACTTTGGTAGCGACTGGATTGATGCTCTTGCGGAAGGCCTTAGAAAGCGGCGATTCTGCAGAGAAATCCCCCCGGAAAAGTTTCAGGGTATTGAATTCTATTGAGTCAGACATCCGGTCGATCTCATCCAGGATCTGGTCAACCTCTATCTGAACCTGCGCCCGATCACCGTCAACATAGGTTCCGTTCGCTACCTGAACGGCCAGGGTCCTCATTCGTTGAGTCATTACCTGGATCTCTTCCAGGGCTGCTTCAGCCGTCTGAATGACTGAAACACCATCGTTGGCGTTCCGGATAGATTGGTCAAGTCCGTAGACCTGGGTTCGCAGTTTTTCTGAGATGGCCAGACCAGCAGCATCATCGGCGGCCCGATTGATTCGGTAACCGGAGGAAAGCTTTTCAATATTCCTATTAATATTAAAATCCGTGTTCAGGATGTGGCGGTGGGCAAAAATAGCGCTGATATTATGTATGATACTAAGATTAGCTGTAGCCATGATTATTTATCCTCCTTGATATCGTGATCTTAATCCTCCCTGATTAAGATATCCCTCCTACTTTTTAATTGAATTAATCACCTCCTATTATATACTCAGCACGGTCATAAATAGTGATTTTGAACAGGTTGTAGGTTGTAAGT
>JASEGY010000144.1:0-5659 GCA_030019105.1 bacterium
AAGCCTAAAGTCCAAAGGATAACGAACCCCAAAATCTTTTTCTTAAATACTATAGATGAGAGGTAAGAAGGTAATTACCCCTATCATTAAGTAAACTTATTCTTAATTCTTACCGCGCCATAATAATTTTAGAAGGAGGATGTGCCGTTATGGTAAACATCAAAAGAGTTATTGCTCTAATCAGTGTCTTCAGCATTCTGCTAATAGGGACCTCTGTCCTGGCTGTTGAAGGAGGAAAGACCTTTATTGTTGTACCAGGAGATAATCTAAGTAAGATCATCAAGAGTTATTATGGTCGAGTTACTCCTGAACTTATAGCTATGATAAAGGAGGCTAACCCGGGGATAAAAGATATTAATCTTATCTATCCATCTCAAAAGATATTACTCCCGGCCGAGCATACCAGGATGGCTGTGGCTGCACCAGGACCGTCGGAGTCAAAGATAGAAACCAGACTGGCTTCTCTTCCTCCGACCGAGATTAAAGAGAGATTTTGTTCTATCAAGAAGATGCATGGCTCCGTTAAAATTCAGCGGGCTAATGTTCCGGTTTGGATTCCGGTTGAGGGAAAAGAAGTTCTTTTGCAAAAGGGTGATAGGATTAAGGTTGGTAAGGAGGATTCCTGGGTAGAGGTTACTTTGCCGGACGGCTCTACTTATCGCTTAGGAGACGAGACAGATGCCGAGATAGAAAAGCTCCCGAAGGGGAACGATGATCAGTTTCGTATCGGGATCAGCCTGGGCAAGATCTGGTCTACGGTCAAAAAACTTACCGGCGGCAGAAAATTTGAGGTGGCTACACCGGCAGCCGTAGCTGGAGTGAGGGGAACAAGATTCAGAGTGGATGTAGATGAGAACGGCAAAACTAAAGTGGCTGTTCACGAGGGGGTGGTAAATGTCAGGACCGCTAAATCGGAAAAAGATGTTAGCGCCGGTTATGAAGTAGTGGTTTTTCTTCAGGGGAACTTAACTAATATTAATCCATTGAGCCTGGATAAGTGGGATAACTGGAATAAGAAGAGAGATTCGGAGTTGATCATTATTGACCAGGCGGCGGCAGATGGAGAAAAGGGTATCAAATTAGCCGTAGTAAAAGATAAAGGCGCTGCTCAGAGTGATACAATTATGACTAAAGAAAAGAGGGCTGTAACGGCTGATGTCTCCTTCTTTGAAACACTCGAGGAAGCCAGGGCTTCTGATGCTGACCAAATTATCATTCCAAGAGGTAAAGAAAAAGTTGCTCGCAAGATAGCGACGGTAAAAGAGAATGTGGATTATGCTGATTTAGTCAAGGCTAAAGAAAGTAGGGCGGTGACAGCGGATATCACCTCCTTTAAGACATTGGAGGAAGCCATTGCTTCTGATGCCGACCAAATTATCATTTCAGGAGAGGATAAAGAAAAAGCTGCTTTCAAGATAGCGACGGTAAAAGAGAAGGTGAGTTATGCTGATTTAGCCAAAGCTAAAGAAAATAGGGCTGTGACAGCAAATGTCACCTCCTATAAGACATTGGAGGAAGCCATTACTTCTGATGCCGACCAAATTATTGTTCCAGGAGAGGATAAAGAAAAAGTTGCCCTCAAGATAGCGACGGTAAAAGAAAAGGTGAATTATGCTGATTTAATCAAGGATAAGGAAAACAGGGTTGTGACAGCGGATGTCACCTTGTTTAAGACATTGGATGAAGCCAGTGCTTCTGGTGCCGACCAAATTATCATTCCAGGAGAGGATAAAGAAAGGGGACATGGACTTACTATTCTCTCTACCGAAAGTGAGGGTGAAGAACTTAAGGTCGCCACTGCTTCACCTCCTGCCGGAATGATTACACCACCAAAAAAGGGGAAAAGTTTAGCTGATGATAAAGGGGACTCCCCACCCAGCTTGATTATTGGTAAACCATTGCTGAAGCCTATTGACTACATTACCCATCAGCGTGTCTTTGAATTAACCGGCAGTACTGACAGTAATGCTACCGTAACGATAAATGAGGTTCCGGCGAAGGTTGAGAAAGACGGAACCTTTACCGGGGCAGTAAAATTAAAAGCCGGGGAGAACAAGATTACTATTATGGCTATTGGCCCCAGGGGGAATACGACCATTGCTTCCAGGATCGTGAGCCTGTTAGAAGATTGATGCCGGAAAGAATGAAGGAGTAGAGATGTAGGTTGATTCAATATCCGGAGTGAAAAAGGACTATAGGGATACGAGGAGTTCCCTGTAGTCCTTTTTGTATATTAGGAGGATGTAGCGCAGCAGTAAACTGGGGACAAAGAGAGCAGTGGGGTGGAGGTTTATCCTTATCCCATGCGCATCAACTTAAGCATAACTCTTTATCGGTCAATTAGATGCGCAAAGTACAAAATTTACCCGACAGTCAACTGGGAAGGGAATTTACCCTTTAGGGTTTCATTTATGGCCAATACCAGCAGGATGAAAGGCTAAAGCCTAAACTCCTGTTTCCACAACTTGTTGTGTAGTAGAAGTTTCAGCTTAAGTTGATGCCTATGGGTGGAGGTTTATCCTTATCCCTACTGATACGCTTTTTCCGAGGTATCTTTAAAAGAAGATGATGACAGGTTCAGTGAGGCGATAGAAAAGGCTGGAAAGGTGTAATCAAGTGGTGAGAAAAGTTAAGGACCGGTTCTGGGGAATAAAGGTTTGTCTATTCCTCTCTTTTATTACCTCGGTCATATTTCTTTTGGGATGGGTTGAATCCCTTGAGAATATGGGACTTGATCTTCGTTTCAGGCTCAGGGGGCCAATCGATCCTAAGAGTGATATTGTCATTGTGGCGATAGATGCGGTCAGCATGAAAGACCTGGGACATTGGCCATGGTCAAGAAGGTATCATGCCCGGCTGATTGATATGCTTGCTAAGGCCCAGGCTAAGGTAATCGGCCTTGATCTGTCCGTAATTGAGGAAGAGAAAAGGGACACTCTAAGTGATGCTGCTTTCTTCACCTCGGCCACCAGGGCAGGCAATATTGTCTATCCGGTATTTTTTGATCTGATCCGGACAGATTCAGGAAAAAAGGAAATCTGCTTAAAACCGCTTCCTGCCTTAAAGGAGACAGCTTTGGGGCTGGGACATATTGAGGTTGAACCTTCCTTAGACGGGATCCTTCGCAAGATTAATCTGGTCAGACCCTTTGAAGATGAGGGATTTCTTTCCTTCGGATTAGAAATAGTCAGGGCGGCCCGCGACATCTCTTTAACCGATCTTAAGTCCCCTCGTGGTAATACCTTTATCTTCGGTCCATTAGAGATTCCTATGGATGATGAAGGGCGGATGTTAATCAATTACTGCGGTGGGCAGCATACCGTCAAGACCTTCTCTTATATTGATGTCTTAGAAGAACGTATACCTCTCTCTGAATTTACCGGTAAGATTGTCCTGGTCGGAATTACGGCTAAAAAGATTTCAGATGAGTTTATGACTCCCTTTTCTGATCAGAGTAATCCCATGCCTGGCGTGGAAATCCATGCCAATGTCATCCGAACTATTATTGAGCAAGATTACATCAGACGGGCGGACAGGTTAACCATCATCCTGCTTATTTTCTTAGCAGGCATAGCCTTGAGTTTCCTCTTTCATAGGTTGAGTCCGAGAAAGAGTCTGGTGGTTACCTTCTTACTATGCCTGTTTTTAGGTATCATTTCTGTTACTGCCTTTAATTATGACGAAATCTGGATTGATATTATCCCCTTTGTTCTACTCATGGGAACCTCCTGGGCAGCGATAACCTTAAAAGAAGTGAATGCAGCCAACCGGTCCTTAGATGAAGAGGTAACCAGGCTTTCTGAAATTTATCGTACCAGTGGGAAAAGTCTTTTGTCCCAAACAACGGAGGAAACTCCGAGACAGATGATCTATTCTCTCAAAGACTTCTTTAATCTTAAAGCAGTTATTCTTTTCCTTTACGAGGAGCGGAAAAAAGAATTTACGGCCCAATTTACCGCGGGCATAGAGGCGGGGTCAATAATAAAATCCAGGTTTAAATTAGGAGAAGGTCTGGTAGGCAAGGTAGCTCAACAAAAGGAATTAAAGACAGTTGAGGGCCTGGAGCAACCCTTCGACTTATCTGAAGCAGGCACCAGCGCCTTCCTGCCGTTAAACATAAAAGACAGGTGTGTCGGCGTCCTGGTCCTTTGCACCCAAAAATCAGGTACCTTTAGTAGAGACAACCTTGATTTCCTGAATATTGTGGCTAATCGACTGGCTCAACTTATTGAGATAGAAAGAACTTATGAAACACTATCCTCTCCTTCGATTGGCCCGCTAAATATCCTTTCCTCTGAAAAAACGGTCCAAAAAGTTGAAGCCCTTGCGGCCATCTATAATTCTATTATCCTTGACAGGATCATGATAGATAATATACTTAATGACATCACCGACGGCATCATGGTAGCCGATTGTCTGGGAGTAATTACTTATGCCAACCCACAATTTAAGGCCCTCCTTAATGTGCCTGATGAAAGAGAAAAATTAAATATTATTGAGATCATCAAAGAATTTGGTTTTTATACTAAGGAAGAATTGTTAGATGAGTTTTACAAAGTTGTCGCGAACAATCGAATCCTTTCCCTTAATCTTGAAATGGAGAAGAAAAACAAGAGCTATAATCTGAGTTTAGCTTCTTTTAGAGATAAACGGGAAAGAACAATAGGGCTGGTCGGTGTCCTCCATGATGTAACTTATTTAAAGGAAATTTCTCAGGCTAAATCCGAATTTGTGGCCACTGTTTCTCACGAGCTCAGAACACCTTTAACCTCAATTAGAGGGGTGGTAGAACTCCTCCTCACCGGGATGGCAAAGGGGGATATCTATGGTAATAAACAAGAACTGCTTGAAATTGCCTTGAGAAACACCAATAGATTAACCAAGTTAGTAGAGGATATCCTGTCCCTGTCAAAGATAGAGTCAGGTAAGATAAAGATGGAATTAGAGGAAACTGACTTAGTTGCCTTGATCCAATATGCTGTCTCAGAAATGAATATCCTGGCTGAGGACAACAACATTTCTATTCATACCTCAATGTCACAATCGCTTCCATTAGTTTTGGCGGATGCGGATAGAATAAATCAAGTCCTGGTCAATTTGCTCAGCAACGCTATTAAGTTCTCTCGCAGAGGTGGAAGGATAACTATTGAAGCCGTAGAAGAGCCCGAATGGATCAAGGTCAGAGTGGTTGATACCGGCATTGGTATCCCGGCGGAGGAGATGTCTAAGATTTTTGAAAAGTTTCATTCTCCTGTGACCACAAAGGGAACAGGACTTGGTCTTTCTATTTGTAAGGCGATTATTGAGGAGCACGGAGGACGAATATGGGCGGAAAGCCGGGTCGGTAAAGGATCGACTTTCTGTTTTACCCTGCCTAAAGCGGTAGACAGATAGTAGGGTGGGCTCTGCCCCACTGCCATTAAATTAAGCATAACTCCTTGTCGGCCAAGCAGATACACAAACTATGAAATTCGCCCGACAGTCACTTGTGAAGGGAATTTACCCTTTAGGGTTTCATTTGTAGACAATCCCAGCAGAATGAAAGGCTAAAGCCTAAAATCCGAATAAAAGACAGGAGTTAATCCTTTAGGATTTCAAATCTTATGAAAGGCTAAAGCCTAAAATCCGAATAAAAGACAGGAGTTAATCCTTTAGGATT
>JASEGY010000144.1:5757-5903 GCA_030019105.1 bacterium
TTTCAAATCTTATGAAAGGCTAAAGCCTGAAATCCGAGCTAAAGCCTGAAATTCAAGCTATGGAAGACTAAAGTCTGAACTCCAGATTGAAAGACTAAAGTCTGAACTCCAGATTGAAAGACTAAAGTCTGAACTCCAGATTGAAA
>JASEGY010000144.1:6001-8152 GCA_030019105.1 bacterium
AAGACTAAAGTCTGAACTCCGAGGAGTTAAACTCTTTAGAGTTTCAATCTTTCGGAGTTAATCCTTAGGTTAGTAATGCAGGAGTTTAGGCTTTAGCCTTTCATTCTCTTGGTATTGTGATAGAAATGAAACCCTAAAGGGTAAATTCCCTTCATAGGTGACTGCTGGACGGATTTTATACTTCCTATATCAGCTTGCCTAATAAAGAGTTGCGCTTAACTTAATGCCAGTAGGGCTCTGCCCACCAAAATAGGTTATGATACCATCCCAATTAATTAAAAAAGCCAGATACCTCCTTTCAGCAGAAAAAAAAGAAATATTCCTCTCTGCCAGGCCGGCTCGGCCCGCCAGGCCGGACCGGTCCGCCAGGCCGGCTCGGCCCCCCGGAGAAGAACTTTCTATCTGCTTGGTTTATCCTAATACTTACTATATCGGGATGTCCAATTTGGGGTTTCTGACCCTTTATCAAATACTTAACTCGCAACCTGGTATATCCTGCGAACGGGCCTTTCTTCCGGATCGAGAAGATTTACCCGAGTATTACCGGACAGAGACCCCATTATTTAGCCTTGAATCCAAACGCCCGCTCAGAGAGTTTCATGTAATTGCCTTTTCCTTATGCTTTGAACTGGATTTTCTGCATGTGCCGGCTGTGCTTAACCTGGCCAGGATTCCGCTGAAAAGCAGTCAGAGAGACAATTGCGGTCTGCCAGGCCGGCTCGGCCCGCCAGGCTGGCTCAGCCCCCTGGTTATGGCCGGGGGATTAGGTGTTTACCTTAACCCTGAACCGCTGGCTGATTTCATTGACATCTTTATTCTGGGCGAGGGAGAAGAAGTCCTGCCCGAGGTGGCCGCGGCCTGTTTAAACGCAGTCCACGAAGGCCTGTCCCGGGATGAGAGTTTTAGAGACTTAAGGGAGATAGCGGGTGTCTATATCCCATCGGATTTTGAGGTTATCTATAATCATGATGGAACCATTGCCGGAATAGAAAAGAAGGGCGATGATCGAGGCCAAAAAAAGTGTTGCCAGACCGCCAGACCGGCTCGGTCAAAGCCCCTGACCAGAAGATGGGTGGCGTCACTTGATTCATATCCCACTGCTTCTTCTATACTTACTCCAAATACCGAATTCAAGAGCCAGTATCTGATTGAAATCAGCCGGGGTTGTCCTAAACGATGCCGGTTTTGTGTGACAAGCTTTGCCACGGGCCCTTTCAGGTATCGGTCTATGAAGGTTTTGACGGACCAGGTTAAGCACGGACTTACTCTAAGTAGACGAATCGGACTGGTCGGGGCAGCCGTAGGTGATTATCCCTATTTGATGGAACTTTGCGCCGGGATAAAATCTTTAGGCGGCCGGATTAGCTTGCCCTCGCTTCCTGTAAAGAATTTTTTGCCTTCACTCCTGAATGTGCTGGATCAACAGACATTTACTCTGGCTATTGAAACCGGATCGCCGGCTCTTCGTCAGAAAATTGGGAAATATATGGAGGAAGATGAGATCATAAAGACCTTAGAGTTAGTAGGCAGGCAGGCCAACATTAAACTCTATCTCCTTATTGGGCTGCCGGGTGAGTCTATGACTGATATCTTAGATACAGTAAGATTAATTAAAGAGATCAAGACCGTAATGAAGAGGGGCCTGACCTTAAGTATAAATCCCTTTATTCCCAAGCCGCATACCCCCTGGGCCAGAGAGGCAATGGAGGAGGCCGCGGTTTTAGAAGAACGATTGAGGTTTATGAAGAAACACCTTCAGGGGATAAGATTTACCCATAAGAGCTTAAGATTAGCCAGGTATCAAACGGTTATCTCCAGGGGTGACCGTCGCCTGGCTAAGGTCCTTTCCCTCGTTGGCAGTCAAGGTGTTTCCTGGTCAAAGGCCTTCTTTGAGGCCGGATTGGAACCTGAATTTTATACCAGGAAGATAACCGATCCTGAGCGGGTATTGCCATGGGAGCACTTGCGGATTGCGGAATGCGGAATGCGGATTGTAGAATAATGTAGCACAGGCGTCTCGCCTGTGGTCCTATTTACAGGCGGGACGGCTGTGCCACCTTATTAACTTGACAAGTCGGCGGTTACCTGTTACAATGCAAATGTATCCTCTTCAAAAGTTATGGTAGAACCCGTTCAGGTTGTCAGGTTCAG
>JASEGY010000145.1 GCA_030019105.1 bacterium
GAACCGAAGCCCTCGCCTTTTTCAGTCGTCCCTACGGGACTTGGTCGTTGCTCGTTCCTCGATCCCGGCGATAAATCGCCGGGCTATTATCGGACACCCCTACGGAGTTGCTAAGCGCCTATCCCAAAACCAGGGCGATAGAAACCAGGTTTCTTCAAGAAACCTGGTTTCTGGTCACGCGGGAGAGGTTTTGGGATAGGCTCTAAGTAGCTGTATACCAGAAAGTTATCCTTAACTTAATGGCAGTGGGGCACAGCCCACCCGACAGATGTTACAAATTCACCCTGAAGCATTGGAGAGCACAGGATCAATCAAGGGCAGGAAGGAGGTGAGCAAATTTCAATTGGCCCGTGATTCTACTTTAATACAGAGTAAGCCGGATAGGCAAAGGAAGTCTCCGTGAGATTCGGAGCGCTGCCCCGCAACGGTAATTGTTCGACGACAAGACGGACAAAGCCCGGACGATTGCCTATTCCGGAAACTATTCTCGAGGGAGGAGAAAGATGAAAAAGAAGATTTTGATTTTAGCAGCAGCTTTAATTGTTGGTTTTGTGGGGAAGGCGATTTGCTTTCCCATTACCGTGGAGGACGACCTTGGCAGGGAGATAACCATCCCTGAGCCTCCACAGCGGATTGTATCTTTAGTGCCGTCCCATACCGAGATACTTTTTGCCCTCGGTCTTGATCAAAAAATAGTTGGAGTAACTAAGTATTGCAATTATCCCCTGGAAGCTGGGAATAAGGACAAAGTAGGCGGCTGGGCCACACCGGATGTAGAAAAAATTGTGGCCTTGAATCCTGATCTTATTTTGACCTTTGGCACCGTGCAGCAAGCGCTGGTCAAAGAGCTTGAGGAAAAGGGACAAACAGTCTTCTGGCTCTATCCCCAGACAGTAGAAGCTGTCCTTGATTCTTTTGAAAAGATTGGCCGGATTACAGACAGGGTTTATGAGGCCGGACAGTTGCGAACAGAGATAGAGCAAAAAATCGAGGCGGTTGAACAAAAGACATCGAATATTCCTGAAAAGGAACGGCTCACAGTATTTCGGGTAATGGGCCTGGAGCCTCCGGCGACTATTGGCAGCCAAAGCTTTCAGACAGATGTCCATCGTCTGGCCGGGGGACAAAATATCTTTTCTGATGTGGATAAAGACTATTTTCAACTCGATCTTGAAACCCTCCTGGAGCGTGATCCGGATGTAATCATCATCTGTGGGCAGGATGAGGAGGAGGCCAGGAGAAGAGTAATGAATCAGGAAGGATGGCAGGAACTAACGGCGGTCAAGAACGGCCGGATATTAGTCATACCTTGCGATCTGGTCTGCCGGCCAAGCCCCCAGATAGGGGAAACCATAGAGAAAATAGCGGCGGGGCTTTATCCTGAATTATTCTTAAAGGGAACTAAAGTTGTGGAAGCTGGAACAGTTGAATTAGGTGAAATTGTGGTTACGGCCGGTAGAAGACCGCAGTTACTGGCTAATGTTCCGGTCAGCACAACTACCGTGACCAGAAAAGATATTGAGGCGGCTAATGCCCTGGATGTGGCTGAGGCCATCCAACAGACAGCCGGGGTAAAGGTGGACAGTTACGGAGCAATGGGGGCAGCGGCCACAGTTACCCTGCGCGGGTCGTCTGCCAAACAGGTTTTGGTGTTAGTAGACGGAATGCCGCTTAATACTGCCTCTTTGGGAATAGCTGATTTAAGCATGTATCCTACCGATAATATTGAAAAAATAGAGGTTGTCCGGGGGCCGTTTTCTGCCCTTTACGGGGCTAATGCCTTAGGTGGGGTGGTCAATATCATTACTCAAAGCGTCCCGGAAAAACAAAGGGTGGGGCTGAGCGCCTCTTATGGGCAGGATCAAACCCAGGTTTATCAATTAAGTTATGGAGATAAACTCAGCGATATGGGCTATTTTCTTACCCTGAGCCATAATCGTTCTGAAGGACACCGTGAGAATAGCGACTGTCAATGGTATCAATTTACAGGAAAACTGGACTATGATTTCGGGAATGGGTCAGAATTCAGTTTATCTACCGGTCATTCGGAACAGGAAAAAGGTGTCCCCGGATCTACTTCCTGGTCAAGCCCTAACGCCCGGCAGGATGATAAGCGAAGTTGGGCAGACCTTACTTATAAAAGGAGCGGCGGCCGGTCTAACTTGATTCTGAAGACCTACTTAAACCGTGATTGGGGGAATTACAGAAATCCTGATTCCTGGGGCGGGCCGACGGATGACGTCAACATAAATTCACGGCTGGGCTTGAACTTGCAGCAGGATATTAATCTCAAGGAGACTAACATCTTCACCTGGGGAATAGATGTCCAGAATGACCGGGCTGATATTGGGGCGATTGGTGAGGAAAAAAAGCTGAATAATTATGCCGTTTATGTCCAGGATGAGCTTAATCTCCTGGATTCGGCAGACGATTTGTTGCTCATTATGCCAGGGCTAAGATATGACCATCACGATATTTACGGTAACCAGATCAATCCCCGGTTAAGCTGTCTTTTTCAATTAAGTGAGCAGACCGATCTAAGGGCTTCTTGCGGCCGGGCTTTCAGGGCACCTACGGTCAATGACCTTTATTGGCCAAGTGCAGGGAACCCTGATTTAAAGCCGGAGAAATCTTTCGGATATGAGATCGGGATAGAGCATCTCTTCAACTTCGGACTATTAAGCAGAGCAACATTATTTCGAAGTATGGCGAAGGAGCTGATCCAGTGGGCGGAGGACGCAACGGGTGTTTGGCGTCCTGAGAATGTAAGCAAGGCTGAAATCAGCGGAGTTGAAGCCGAAGCCAGGATGAAGTTGCCTGGAAATATTTCCGCCGGCATCACCTACACTTACCTTGAGGCCACAGATAAAGAAACCGACAAGTATCTGCGATATAAACCCAGGCACAAGGCAGAATTATCCCTTGGCTACGAAAATGCATCCGGGCTGAAAATAAATATCTCTGCCGATCACACAGACAGCGTTTTTAGCGATAAATCAAATACAGAAAAGTTAGATAGATATACTCTGCTTAATGCCCGCATTTCCCAGCAGCTTGGTCAGAATGTGGAGCTTTTTTGCTCAGGTAAAAATCTTTTAGACGAGGAATATCAGATCTACAAAGATTATCCTATGCCGGGGTTAACTGTCAGTGGGGGAATAAAAGCAAAGTTTTAGGGGTCAAGGCGGATTCGAGGGGTAAAACCTCGAGAGGGGACATCTTCTTCTCTACCTAAGCCCCAGAGAGGCTATATGTCTATAGAAATATAGCTGCCACTCGAATCAAGCCCCAGCGGGGCGAGATGTGTTAAGAACATACCGATCCTACGGAGCTATCCCGATCTGTTTGAACCGGGGCCTATAAACATTTCGCCCCTCTGGGGCTAAACCATTGGAGATGTGTGTAAATCTTAGGTGCTTGACACGCTGGCGGTAAGCGTGGTTCATGCCCTCTGCTCCCTGGCGGTTCAGGAGGAAGACGCACACCCGTTAGCACCTTAGGTGTTACTTGATTTGAAGATAAAAAAAGCAAGAGACCCAAAGAATGGAATCTCTTGCTTATGCAGAGGAGTAATTCAACTCCTGCCTCGCCTGATGAATATTAGTATAGCATATAATGAAATCTTTGTCAAGTAATTTTTATCCGCTTAACTGCGGAGGGAGGAGGAGTTGAACCCCATTCCTGTGAAAGAATCCTCTGCTTATCAGGCGAGGATGGTAACCGTACCATAACTCCCTCCATAGCATTAGAGAATAACTTAGCGCGGCCTCTGGCCGCAACCAAACCAATTTTGGATTGCAGATTGCGGATTATGGAACGCTGAAATTGGAAATTGGAAATTAGGAAAAGCGTGAAAGCCTAATTTCTAATTTCCAATTTCAATTCGCAATCGTAACATTCTCGCGGACAACGCAAATGTTGCGGGGTAATAGTATAAGCTATGAATATTGTCAACAAGAATTGAAGGGGAAGTATTGAATAAAACACTGCGTTTTCTCGAGTATGAGGTTATCCCCGGCATCAGTTCGTTCCAGGCCGCTGCCGCAGCGCTCCAGGCACCAGGCACCAGTCACCAGTCACCAGACTACCAATTTTAGATTGGTTTGGTTGCGGCCCGCGGCCGCGATAGGAGTTTCAATTATGAGATACCTTATCGGACTGGCCTTAATACTGTCAGTCATTATTTGTGGTTGTGGACAGGAAGTGGTAGAGAAACAATCGCCGGCAAAATCAACATCTCTGAACCGGATTGTCTCACTTTCGGCTACCAGCACAGAGATACTTTTTGCCCTGGGACTTGGCCGCCGGGTGGTGGGGGTAACTACTTATTGTGATTATCCGGCAGAGGCGAAGACTAAAGAAAAGATTGGCGGATATACCACGCCTAATCTGGAGAAGATAGTGGCCCTGGGGCCTGATCTGGTAATTGCCTCTCAGAGGACACCCCAACAGGTTGTTGACGGACTCAAAAGAGCTAAAGTGAAAACAATTGTTACCTGGGAGGCAAAAACCGCAGGGGAAGTGTTGGAGACAATTAAGACTATTGGCCGTATTACCGGGACAAAAAAAGAGGCAGAGGTATTAGCCACTGATTTAAAAGAAAGAATGAGCAGGATAACAGCCAGAATATCCGGGACCGAAACAAGGCCAAAGGTCTTCTGGGAGGTCAGTTCTTCCGGGGAATTGGTTACGGTCGGGCCGACTACCTTTGCCCATAATCTAATCTGTCTGGCCGGGGGAAGAAACATCGCGGCCCAGAGCAGGACGGCCTATCCTCGATACTCATCCGAACATATCCTTGTTTCGAATCCGGAGGTAATCATTGTGGTTTCTATGGGAAGCGCGCAGGCAGATATCGAGCAGGTAAAAAACCGGGTCGGCTGGCAGGAAATCTCGGCCATAAAAAATAACCGGATTTATTGTATTGAGCAGAATCTGGTTTCCAGGCCGGGGCCGCGAATTGTCGATGGTTTGGAAGAAGTCGCCAGGGCGATTCATCCTGAGTTGTTTAAGGAATAAATGAGGTGGTAGAGATTGTCTAATCAGAAGGAAATAAAAGCGGTTTGTAGCTGGAGCGGGGGCAAGGACAGTTGTTTGGCCCTTTATCGGGCCAGGCAGGATGGAGTCAAGGTCTCGTATCTCCTCAATATGGTTCGTGAGGAGGATGGGCGGTCGGCCTCTCACGGGTTAAGGGCTGAAGTATTAGCTGCCCAGGCCCAGTCATTAGGGATACCTATTGTCCAACCGAGAACTGCCCGGGACAAATACGAGGAGGTATTCAAAGCGGCTCTTTTAGAATTAAAGCGGCAAGGAGTAGCCACAGGGATTTTCGGGGACATTGATTTTAATCCGCATCGGGAATGGATTGAAAGGGTTTGCGAAGAAGCAGGCATCGGCTTTTCTTTACCTCTCTGGGAAGATGATCAGAAGCAGCTCCTGATGGAATTTATCGAGGCGGGATTTGAGGCAATAGTCGTTTCTGTCAAGGCCGATATTTTGGGGAAAGAGTGGTTAGGCCGGAAGATAGATCACGACTTTGTAAAGGAGTTGACAAAGCTAAATATCCGCCCTTGTGGTGAAGCAGGTGAATATCATACCCTGGTAGTGGATGGCCCCCTTTTTGAATCACGATTGGAAATACTGGGAACTGAGGCGGTAGAAAAAAACGGGCGTTATTTTCTGGACAGTATCTCCTGAAGGATATGATCAGATGCTCATCCGCGACTACTTTGATTATGAAAATCTAATAATCTAAAAATCTAATAGCACACGGATAACACGGATACTACGGATTACCACGGATAAAATCAGTATAAATCGGTTAAATCCGTGTCATCCGTGTGCTGTTAAAAGGAGGCGTATGTTGATGAAACTGTTCAGGAATTTAGCAATTATTCTTCTGGTAATTTTTGTGACTCTTGGGATAACAGATACTTGTGCTGAGGAGCCGGCAAAGGGAAAGGTCGTCAGGCTCAGGATGTCCAGCACCACAAGCACGGATAATACGGGGCTTTTCGAGGCGCTTAATCCTCCTTTTGAAGAGAAATACGGCGTAAAGGTAGATGTTATTGCGGTCGGAACCGGCAAGGCCTTGAAACTGGCCCAAAATGGAGATGTAGACCTCACCTTTGTCCATTCTGAAAAGGAGGAGTTAAAGTTCGTCAAGGAAGGTTATGGGGTAAACCGCAGGGAAGTGATGGCGAATTATTTCATGATAGCCGGGCCAGGTTCTGATCCGGCCGGAGTTAAAGAAGCGAAGACGGCGGTAGAGGCCTTCCAAAAGATAGCTGAAGCTAAAGTCCCTTTTATCTCCAGGGGAGATGATTCCGGCACTCATATCAGAGAGAGGGCTATTTGGAGAAAGGCGGGGATTCTTCTTTCAGGGAAATGGTATCTTGAAAGCGGTCAGGGAATGGGCGCCACCCTGATTATGGCTGATGAAAAGGAGGCGTATACCCTGGTTGACCGGGGGACATATCTTGAATATCGGGATAAAATCGAGCTTCAGGCAGTATTTGAAAAGGAGTCCCAGGCGCTTTACAACCCCTATGGAATTATCGCGGTTAATCCGGCCGGACATCCTCATTCAAAGTACATTCTGGCTATGGCCTATATTGCCTGGGTAACCTCTCCTGAAGGACAGAAAATTATCGCGAATTTTAGAGATAGAACCGGAAAAGCACTTTTTGCTCCATTAGCTGTGCCACAATAAAGACACCAGGTAACCGTTCACACCCTCTAAATGCACAGAGGTTGTCATTCCCGCGAAAGCGGGAATCCAGGGCATTGTTGAGCCGAAAATCCTACCTGGCGTAATTTGTACAACGATTTGGCATGACCCTGGCTTCCCGCTTTCGCGGGAATGACAGAATAGCTCTGCGGGAATGACATCCTTCATGCCCCCGTGAACGGTTACAAAATAACATACCCGGCATATAACTGCCCAGGTTCACGGTTGGTCGCTCCTTAACCTTGAACCTTACCACATTGGGCAAGTTATTTATTTTAAGAATTTCTTCAAATCCCGATAAAAATTCTCATGAGGACCAATAGCAGCAATATATATTTCTCTTTCAGCATCATCAATTAGATAAGCAATTAGATAAAGAAGACCAAAAGCGTTGAATTTATGCACATAAACGCCTTTTAAGTCACCGGATTTAGATTCACCAATATAAGGATCGGTACATATTTTATCTATTTCCTGGTTGAATCTTTCCAGAAGGTTTTTAGGCAGTTTCTTCTTTCTTTGCTTGGCAAGATTACTTAAAAAATAACCATACATATTAACGACTGTCCCTTGAATAGTTACCCTTTTTGATCTCGGCTAATCCTTCTTTGATGTCAGCTACAAAGCTCTTGGGTAGATTATGCCGGGGGTCAATATCAATATTGAGACCAAAATTTTCGTTAAAGAGTTGCATTGTATCCTTTTTATCCTTATAGCTGAATTCCTGGAAAGCATCAACAATATCTTGAGGAGTAAGTTTGACAGCAACCATAGGCATATTTCATTAACCTCCTTATTCTGGTGCTCATCCGCTACTACTTTGATTATGAAAATCTAATAGAACACGGATAACACGGATACTACGGATTACCACGGATAAAATCAGTGCAAATCCGTTAAATCCGTGTCATCCGTGTGCTATTAAATACAACGCCCTGCATAAAAGCTAAATCGAGAAGAGATACGTCACTTTTTTTAACGCAGAGTACGCAGAGCTCACGCAGAAGTCGCAGAGATTTTCCTACAGATGTCTATCCTCATATTAGTTGCTTTTTTCTAAATCAAAGTACTAACGGGTGAGCACCAGGGTATGACAGATAATAGGAAAATTCTCTCGTGGTTTTTGCAAGGCTTCTATCTTGATAATTTCTATCCGTGGAGCAAACTCGACTCCACTTCCTGTTGTAATCTTGACTCGATCCTGGACAATGGCCGGGTCATATCCGATGAGTACAGCCACATCCCAATTTATGAGTGTTCCTGTTGCTCCTGTATCCAGAGCAAGATGGACTATTGTATCACCGCTGGGGCCAACCAACCGAGTCGGCACAACGATCAACCCTTCTTTCGGATCGAAGTTGAGACTCTTAGCGCGGCCTCTGGCCGCAACCAAACCAATTTTGGATTGCAGATTGCGGA
>JASEGY010000146.1 GCA_030019105.1 bacterium
CCTAAACTCCAATCTTCAACCAACCCCAAAATCTTTTTCTTAAGCACTATACAACTTACAACAGATACCCATTAAATTTGAAGAGGATACGTCCCAATCAGCTCTTTCACCTGGCGATATTGCTCTACCTTGTAAGTGGAAGCCGAATCTCTTCTCTCCTTTCTTTCCCATTGGGAATAATGACCGGTCAAAAGGCAGAGAACCTTTTTTAATCCGCTCTCCCGCACGGCCTTGATCACTCCGGCAAAGTTAGCCGCTCCTTCTGCGGAGGTGTTAATCCCGTAATGATTTAAAAGCGAGATTGCTTCCAGTATCTCCCCGGAGCTGACCCACCAGCCTCTTCCACCTGTCAGCCGGATCATTTTCAGTATTTCTTCTTTCCGCGGGGTATTTTTTACCCCGAGATATCCAGCTAAACTTTCCTCTTCTTCACTATCAGGGCAACCACGCGATTTCGCCGAACATGTGGCTGTGTTTAAGCTATCTTCGACAAAATCCTTTACTACCGAGGTGATCTTCCCTGATTGAACCGCATGTATCTGGGGGATTTGCCCGCTCCGGCCGTATTTCTCTTTAAGCTCGAGAAAGGCCCTTCCGATTCCAAGCAAGGAACTGCCGGAGGTAGGAAAGACGAAGATGGCCTCCGGCTCAAGGCCCTTTTCGTGTATCTCAAAGCCAATAGATTTAAAGCCCTCGATAGAGGCATCATCTACCGACGGCCGCAAATTGACCAGGTTAAAATGCCTGGCCGCATAACGGGCCATATTTATCGGTTTAGGCGTAGATATGACCACCGGCTCGAATAGATTTAACTGCTCTATCTTAAATTTGGGGGTAAGGGGAGAGATAAAGACAACCAGCTTTATTCCCGCCAGGCGGCAGTAAGCGGCGGCTGATATAGCCGCATTCCCGGATGAAGATATGACGAGCAGGTTTTTACCCTCCTGGTGATATTTAGAAACCTGGTAGGCTAATGATCGGGCCTTGTGGGACCCGGTTGGATTCAGGTCTTCTCTTTTGAACCAGAGGTGTTCCAAACCTAAGGATTCAGTCAGGGGCCTTATTTCAAGCTCCTTTGTCCAGCCTTCTTCCAGGGTAAGCTGGTAAGAGGGCTTAATATAAGGGGCATAAAGGTGAGCATATCTCCAGAGGTTGTATTTATCTTTTTCGATCATAAAGTCTTGCATTTTATAGAAAATCCATCAAGGTGGGTCGAATCAGTCTTGCGCCGGAGGAGAGGGCTGCCTGCTGGATGGATTCGGCCAGCTTCAGATCCATAATAGTCTCGGCAAGATCAGCCCCTTCGGTCTCGGCCAGGACTTCGCGGGTGTGGAGCTTGTAGTCCTCCTGGCGGCTTTCCATCACCTCAAAGCGGTTTACCCTGGCCCCCAGGTCGGCCTGGTGAGATAAGAGGTTATTTAAACCCCAGTTCAGCCGCTGAATGTCTTGATTGGAAATAGCTCGGGCATCGGCTTCATTAGTGGCGGCCTGAAAGAGATGATTCCTCAGGTCGATTAAGGTATCAAAAAGACTGATCCTTACCTCCTCAAACTTGGCCGTAGAAGGGGTATAGATATTATTGGGCGAGGCGCTTTCATCAATGAATCCTAATTTTTTTAATAGGTTGCCGCCACCCACATCCTCAAGCCAGACCTCGGAAGGGGATTTAGCCGTCAAGACCATGCGGTCAATCCTGGGACCGGAGAGGTCGGAATCTATGCTCGCGGTGACCCCTGCCTCAGCCGTGTTGATCCGGTCAGCAATATCAGCCAGGGAATCGACCCCGGCATTGTAGAATATTTCATAGCCGTTGATCCGAAAGAGACCGGTCCCCGTCGGCCCTGAAGGGTCACCAACAGCCCCATTGTATGCCTCAGAGGAATTAAGGGTAATATTGGCATCGCGAATGACCTCACTCTGCATGGTGATCTTATGGGCTGTGATAAAAAATAGATCATCTCCAACCGTATTAACAGCCAATTTTGTTCCCTCATCGATCTCCCGCATAAGTCCTACCTGATTGCCGTGATAGGTCACCCGGGTAATCCGGTCGGCATTGATTCCTCCGACAGGACAGTCAGTTAAATCAGATTCCTGGCCCTCATCCCGGCCATAAGCCACTTCAAAGGGTTTGGTCAGTGTCTTAGCTCCGGCAAATACATAGCGGTTATTGAAGTTCATATTGCCCAGGTCAACCATCTCTTGCAGGATTTGATCTATCTCGTAACCAATCGCCATCCGGTCCGGGTTAGCGTAAGGATCATTAGCTCCCTGTACCGCTAAGGTCCTGACCCGATGAAGGATACTGGATACGTCCGACATGGTTTTATCGACCGTATTCATCCACATAAGCCCATCAGTGATGTTACGTTGAAACTGTTCCTGTTTGGTCAGATTCGTCCGAAGTCGCATACTGTCGGTCGCGGCTACCGGGTCATCTCCCGGAAAACGAAAGTCTCTTCCTGAAGAGAGCTTGTAATTCAGGTCGTCCAGGTCTTCAAAACTTTTCTGAATATTGGTTAATACGCTTCGATGAACCATTATATTTGAAATACGCATAAGAATCACCTCGCTTTCGGAAGGACATAAAGGACATAAAGGACATAAAGGACACAAAGGACATAAAGGACACAAAGGACACAAAGGACACAAAGACTTGGCAAGAATCCATAATCCGCAATTCGCAATTCGCAATTCGCAATCCGCAATCCGCAATCCGCAATTCGCAATTCGCAATCCGCAATCCGCAATCCGCAATCCGCAATCCGCAATCTTACGCCTGTCCAAGAGTCATAACCCTATCCAGCACCCGGTTAATAGTGGCCACAAAGCGGGCCACGGCAGAATAGCCCTGTTGGTAACGAATCAGGTTGGTCATCTCTTCATCAAGGGAAACACCACTGATAGAATCCCTGAGATTCTTCAGGTTTTCCATATAGAGCTCTCGATTTTCCACCTCCCGGCTCGCCTCAGCAGTATTTGCTCCGACTTTGGCCACTACGCCGGAAAAGAAGTCATCAAAATTAGCGGTTCCTTCGGCCAGATAGAGCCTTCCCTTTATCCCGGCCATCGCTAAGGCATTAGAGCCATCACCTTCTCCATTAGAAATATCGGCAATTCCATCCAGGGGGTCGGAATTGTCAATCCCTTTGGCCGCAGCAATCCGGTCGACATTCTCCTTGATCCTGGCAGAAACAGACATCTGAGTGGCGGCACCGGTAATAGGCACTCCAACCCAATCAGCGGCCAAATTATCCCGGGCATTTGGATTATAGGTGTCATAGTTTTTATCGTCTTTCAAGATACCCAATTTTTCAAGCAGATTGCCGTGTAAAGGAGTCGGATCCTCAGGCGAGATATTAACCGCGGTAAAGAAACCTACCTTGCCGGGTGTACTGGAGGTATCTTCACTAAGAACCAGATCATTTCCTAACACCTTATTTTCAAGGGTAAACCGGTCATTTTTTTCATCATACTCCAGAACAACGCCGGCTTTAGAATGATTAATGGCCTGCATAAGATCCGATACTGAACCATAATTAGCTAGACTAAAGGTGACATTATTAACAGTTATCTTTCCGCCCACATCCTGTCCAAAATTGGCCGAATCCAGCCCTCCATTCAGATCCACTGTACCTGTTCCTGAGACAACTTCCTTTTGGCTTCTAACGTATTTCCATTCTTTAGGATCATCGCTCAGGGAAGTTATCTCAAAACCACTTTCGGCGGTAGCCGTCAGGGTAAGCCGATGAGCCGGACTAATAGAGGCCACCACACCGGCTTTGGTTTCATTAATCCGGTCAACGATCTCTTTCAGGCTGTCCACTGAGGCATCATAATTAATAAATGTCCCATTGATCTCAAAGCTTCCTTTGGAGGTCAAGGGGTTGTCAGGATCAGTGTAAGGAGAGAAAAAGTAAGGGTTGTAGGGGTCGTTATTTCCATCTAACCCTAAAAGAGGTTTGTCTGTTTGATGAATATATTCAGAACCGGTGACTTTATAAACTCCTTTGGCACTTTCCTTAACCGGGGCTGGATCAAAAAAGTCAAGGCCTGTTGAGCCATCCAGGCCAAACCCGCTTCGATGCACCTCGTTGATTCGATCAATCAGAGTAATGGCCAGTTCATCCATGGCCCTCAGATTCTCAGGAATAACATCATCCCTGACCTCAATGAGGCCTTTTAATTTACCGGCCTTGATATAGACGGTATCTCGGGTATCTTCGTGAATGATCTTAGTTAAGGCTGAATTGGACCTGTCTTGTTCCGTCCCTAACCTGAAGGCCATCTCTCCTTGCACCAAAAGCTTGCCATCAATGGTAAGAGAGAAATCATCTTCATCTGTTCGAGCTATGATCACATCAGACAATCCGGCTGCTTTCTGGACCAGCACCTCCCGTTTATCCATCATATCATTGGGGTTTTCCCCATTGGCCCGGGCAATCTGGATACTGCGGTTAAGTTCAGCAATATTTTTGGCAAAGTCATTAATTTCTTCTACCCTGACCTTGACTTGTTTATCGATATCATCACGCAGAAATTGCATCTGACTGTAGCTGTGCCGGATAACACCGGCCAGTGAGTCTCCCCTGGCCACTACCATCGCCCTTGAGGCCTTACTTTCAGGGTCGTTATTCAGGTCCTGCATGGACTCCCAGAATTGATTTAAGGCTTGACGTAAGTTAGTATCTTGAGGTTCATTAAAGATAAGCTCCAGTTGGTGAAGTTTATCGCTGCGGCCTTCCCATTTCGAGAGATTTTGCTGCTCAAAGGCCATGCGGTCGTCCAAAAACACATCTCGAACACGAAGGATAAAGCTGACGCTTGATCCGGTGCCTATTTGGCCGGGAAGATTGGGGTTATCAATACCAGGGGGATAAAGAGGACTATCTGCGGATAATTCTACCTGTTGGCGGGAATAGCCTTCTGTATTAGCATTAGCAATATTATGCCCCACTACATTTAAGGCCTTTTGGTGGGCCATAATACCTTGTTTGCCGATTTCCAGTGCACTAAAAGTCGAACCCATCTATTTATCCCACCTCCTTGTGTGCCGATTTCGGATTTCGGATTTCGGATTGCGGATTTCGGATTATTCCGATTGCGGATTAAATACTGGTCGTGGCGATGGTCATCGTTTCGGCCACTGGTGCTTGACCTTATGGGTATTGTAGTTGCAGAGCTTGCTCTGCCGTAATGTCGAGCAAGCTCGACCACTACATAAGGCCGAAACGATGACCGTGGCCCTGGTCGCCATTCCGCAATCCGCAATCCGAAATCCGAAATCGTTAGGCCTGCTGGTTAAGGAGGAGATTTAATCCTCTTCCTTCTTTCTTTCCTTGATGCCCGTAAACTATGGCATTACCATCGACAATAGTTCTAAGCAATAGTCTGGTTAAGGCTAACGAATCTTCAACCAGGCGTTCATTTACCTTATTTAATGCCGCCAGTTCTTTTATGGTAGAAAGGAGATTATCTCCCATTCGTTTAAGTCGATTAGTATGTGAGGATGGGGCTAATTCCACGATTTTCTTTAAGGTCAATTCCTTAGTAGAAAGCCGCCATAATTTGGCCAGAATGTCTAAGATATTCAGGCGATCCGTTTCTGCCTTTCTGACGTCAACTATTAACTCCTCCTCTTTTCTTACTACCTGGGAGAGTTTGTCAATATCTCTACTCAAAATCGCCTGTTGCTTAGTTAGAGAGATATCGAAAAGGTCTTGATAAAGTTCACTTTCCAGGTTAATTGTTCTCTCAAGTTTATCTAAAAAATCAGCCGGCATTTTGTAATCCTCCTATAATATTTATCGGCAATTAAGGGGAAAAGGTTGAATGAGATTTCGGCTTTGGTCATCGTTTCGGCCATTGTGACTCTCCAGAAACCAGGTTTCTTCAAGAAACATGGTTTCTTTAGCGCTATAAGTGGCCGAAACGATGAACAAGGCCGAGATTTCTATTGACAGAGAACTACCTATGTGCTATAGTAACTTATAGCTTTTGTAATTCCTCAAGGTTTACCTTTAGGAAAGGAGAGGTGAAAAAAATATGCCTACTAAAGCCCTTTTCGAATTACCGATGATAATGAAAAAAGAAATGGATGCCTTAGTCAGAAGTGGGTTTTATGCTAATAAAGATGAGGTGTCCAAAGACGCATTCAGGGTTCTATTAGCAGTCAGGCCAAATCTTAAAATAGAAGCAGCAGTCCAGCTTTATAAAGATAAAGAAGTGTCCTTAGGTAAAGCCGCAGAGATAGGAGGGGTTTCCACGGTAAAGTTTAAAGATATTCTGGCAGATAGAGGAATAATTCGGGAGATAGGATCAAGAAATAAGAAAGAGTTTATTGAAGGATTAAGCCTTATAACGGAATTGCGAAAATGACCTCAATCGTCTTTGATACAGATATTATAAGCACCTTTTCAAAGATTCAACGGCTGGAATTACTGGAAGATTTATTCCCTCAAAGTGATTTCTGTATTCCTCCTGCTGTGCAAAACGATCTGATTAGGGCTGAAGAAGCTGGTTATGTCTTTACAGATTATCTGTGGAGTGCAAATCTATTTAAGGTAGTGACTTGTTCTCAGGATGAGATAGAGCTTATCAGCAAGCTATCAATAGAAAGAAGAACGTTAGGATTGGGAGAAATCACAAGTATTGCTGTGGCTAAGCATAGAAACTGGCTTATGGTTACTAACGATGAAGCTGCTAAGAAAGAATGCGACCGGCAAGGAGTACGGTACATTGATTTGACTGTGATTTTAGGTTCATTATGGAGGAATGAAATCCTTTCAAAAGAGGAAGTTAGCAAATTAATTGATGAAATTGAGAAAAAGGATAGGGTGAGGATTAAAAATAGGAAGGAAATTTTGAATGATGATAGAAGTTGAAGAAGCCCTGATGATAATCCTCAATCATATCAGGGTGTTAGATGCAGAGAAAGTAGACATCTTAGACTCTTTGGACCGGATTCTGGCTGAAGAGATTTATTCTGAGATAGACATCCCGCCCTTTAGAAGCTCGGCCATGGACGGCTATGCGGTTGTAGCGGCCGATACAGTTGGGGCGTTGGCAGGGAATCCTGTTTACCTGGAGGTAATCGATGACATCCCCGCCGGGTCTCTTCCGAAAAGGCCGCTTTCTTGCGGGCAGGCCGCGCGGATAATGACCGGCGCACCCCTGCCGGCCGGCGCTGATGCAGTAATTATGGTCGAGTATACAGAAAGAGACGATGGGCAGGTTAAGCTCTTCCGAGAAGTATCCCCCCTGGAGAATATCCGGGAGGCGGGTGAAGATGTGGCTGAAGGCGACCTGGTTCTGCCCGAAGGAACCATCATCAGGCCGGCTGAGGTAGGCATGCTGGCTTCCCTGGGAAAGAGGGCGGTCTCTTGTATTAGAAAGCCGCGGGTGGCTATCCTGTCTACCGGTGATGAAGTGGTCGATATTGATCAGGAACTAAGTCCGGGCAAAATCCGTAATTCTAATGGATATTCCCTTTATGCCCAGGTTGTTCGGTACGGAGGTATCCCGGTTCCCCTTGGCATTGCCCCGGATGATGAAGGCAAAATAAAGAGCTGTATTGAACAGGGACTCAGTTCAAGTGATATGCTGGTTATTTCCGGAGGTGTCTCGGTAGGAGACTACGATCTGGTAAAGGGGGTCCTGGCTGATTTAGGAGCGGAGATGAAGTTCTGGAAGGTAGCCATGAAGCCGGGTAAACCCCTTGCCTTTGGACTTATTAAGGGAAAGCCGGTTTTTGGGTTACCTGGATATCCGGTCTCGGTGCTGGTGGTCTTTGAACAATTTGTCCGGCCTGCCATGCGAAAGATGGCCGGCCGGAAATGGTTGAAAAAGCCGGAGATAGAAGCAGAGCTTTGCGAAGAGATTAAAAAGAAGCCGGATCGGAGAAACTACTTTCGGGGTATAGTTGATAAAAAAGATGGTCAATATTATGCCAGGACAACCGGCCCGCAGGGATCAGGTATGTTAAGTTCCATGGTCAAGGCCAATGCCCTACTTATTATTCCCGAGGGCGTTAGTTACTTAAAAGCAGGAGAGAAGGTTAAGGCCCAGATGCTTGATTATCCGGAGGTAGAATAAATGGGAAATTAGGAAATGGGAAGTATCTTGATTTACTTCCTATTTCCCATTT
>JASEGY010000147.1 GCA_030019105.1 bacterium
AGGCCCAGAAGGAGACCCAGAAAGAAACAAGCAAACTTGATAAAAGCATGCAGGAGCTTGCCGAGGCCCAGAAGGAGACCCAGAAAGAAACAAGCAAACTTGATAAAAGCATGCAGGAGCTTGCCGAGGCCCAGAAGGAGACCCAGAAAGAAACAAGCAAACTTGATAAAAGCATGCAGGAGCTTGCCGAGGCCCAGAAGGAAAGCCAGAAAGAAATAAGCAAACTCGATAAAACCATGCAGGAGCTGGCCGAGGCGCAGAAGGATACAGCAGTAGAGATGCAAAAGCTTACCAAAGGATTAAACGAGACAAGGGGGGAACTTGGTAGGCTGTCAAGGAGCGTAAGCTATGCCTTTGAAAATGAGGTATACAGGATGCTACCTCCAGTATTGAGGGATACTTATGGAATTGAACTAAAGGAAAAGCTGATCAGGACTGAAATAGGTGGCAAGGAAATAAATATACTGGGCAAGGCAAAAAAGGATGGCAAAGATATACTGATAATAGGAGAAGCAAAATTAAGGCTTGATGAGAGGCGAAAGAAACCGAATGTATTTGAGGAATTAGAGGAAAAGGTGTTAGCTGTGAAAGGAGAATATAAAGAAGAAGTAGTTAGGATATTGATAACGCATTATGCCACAAAGGGATTTATGAAGGGGGCTACGGATAAGGGGATAATAGTAGTTCAGAGTTTTGAGTGGTAAGTAAGAGTGGAAAGACCGTGAAGATTTGCAAGATTGAGGAGGTAATATGATAGATAAAGAGTGTTGTAAAAGAAGCGAAGAAAAAAGAGTAGAAAACTGCATGGTTTGTGGTACATCCCTGGAATACTTAGAAACTGCGGTTAGTGTCATCTGTAACTATTGCGGTAAGGAAGAGACAGGATATGTCCGCTGTCCTAATGGACATTATGTCTGTGACGAATGTCACGGAAAAGGGGCATTTGATCTCATCAGTGACATTGCTCTCAAAACGAGTGATAAAGATCCCATGATTATCGCAGAGCTACTTATGGCTCATCCTAAGGTGCCGATGTTAGGTTGTGAGCATGGCCTGATTGCTACTGCATCGCTCTTGGCGTCGTTAAAGAACGATGGCACATTGGGCATCTCCAATGAACAGATCATTGAAGCTATGAAGCGGACGCAAAAACAATCCATGCCCCCATATTGTGCTCTCACTGGTGTTTGTGGCGTAGCCATTGGAATCGGCGCTGCCTTCAGTGTAATTCTGGGCGCAGCATGTCCTAAAGACAGGGAATCTGCCATTACTATGCATGCGGTAGCAAGGACGATTGATACTATCGCTAATGATGTTGGCCCTATGTGCTGTAAGAGTTTTGTGCGAACAGCCCTTGGCGTAGGCTACAATATAGCTAAGGAGTACCTCAATGTTGATTTGCCAATCCATCGGGAAAAGATTTCTTGTTTCTATTCTAAACGACATCCGCATGGGTGTAGAGAGAATAAATGTCTCTATTTCCCTAAGACAACAAAAGAGTTGAAATCTTGGTGAACGGTACAGCTTCAAGATTAAATATCGGTTCCAGGTCTTCGTTCCGAAGCGTCAAATCTTGCCTTAGGCAGTAATGCGGATTAGCCGTAGCGCTCTGACCTGTTTAAGCGTGCCGTTCACCACTTAAATTCGGTGGCTCAGTTTTGTCGCTATGTTGTTGGGAATAAGACATGATCGGGTACAAGAAGGTCACGAAAACCGTTGAAGAGATTACCTCCGTCAAGTGCGACAAATGCGGGAAGGAATACGAGGCGAAAGATCTCGAAGTGCAGGAATTTCACCACATCAGCTTTTGCGGCGGTTATTCTTCCGTGTTCGGAGATGAAACTCAGGTGGAGTGTGATATCTGTCAACATTGCCTGTATGAGATGGTAGGTGGCTTCTGCAGATGCAAGGAAGCAATATACCAAATCAATAAAGATAAGAAAGCATAGGTGAAACCGACTCGGGTGGTGGCACTTGACTATGAACATACATGAATTAGAACAACTTATGCAGGACATTGAATCTGATCGAACTGAGCGTAAGGAATCACTGGCTGACCCAGGAAAGATTCGACAGGCTATTTGTGCCTTTGCCAATGATTTGCCGAAACATAGCCAGCCCGGGTACATCTTTATCGGGGTTAATGATCAGGGGTTGCCTACGGGTTTTTCTATCACTGATGAGTTGTTGCGCACACTGGCTGATATACGCTCAGATGGCAATATTCAACCGTTTCCTTCTATGACGGTTCAAAAGGTAATTCTGAGTGGGGTCCCAGTGGCAGTAGTTGAAGTTCATCCATCAGATTCACCACCTGTGCGATATAATGGCCGTGTTTGGATTCGAGTTGGACTTCGCCGGGCTCAAGCTACCATGGAACTGGACAGCAGTAAGTTCTCAGCTTTTCCCAGAATGAATACTCTGTAAGTTGTTGAAACTAAAGCCTTTTCTCTACGCGATTGCGTCTGAACTGCGAAAAACTTAAGTGTCGAAAAATCAAGCACTTATGGAGAACTTGCTACTAACCAGCATGGAAGAGGAAAGACGGCTCACAGAACGTCGCCGGGTAGGCAATCTGCCATTTGATCAACAGATGGTTCCAGGAACTACCCTGACTGATCTGGACATGAACCTTTTTCGAAGCACTTACTTGCCTTCGGCTGTTGCCTCAGAGGTATTATCTGAGAATCTGCGAAAGGTGGAAGATCAAATGGCCTCACTTCGATTTCTGGCGCCAGACCTTGCAACTCCCACAGTAGCTGGGGTCCTTGTGTTAGGAACGAATCCTCAAGCATGGCTTCCCGGGGCTTACCTTCAAATTGTCCGATTTGATGGCCAGGACTTGACCGATCCAATCAAGGCAGAACAGGTAATTTCGGGTAACCTTATTACCCAATTGCAGCAAATTAACAATTTGATCCCACTTCATATTCAACATCGGGTTACTCCAGGGCCGGGACTAAGATATAATGAACAGCCGGATTATCCCAGAGAGGCATTACGGCAAATCACCATGAATGCTATCATGCACCGAACTTATGAAGGCACAAATTCACCGGTACGGATTAACTGGTTTGCTGATCGGGTGGAGATACAGAACCCGGGCGGGCTGTTTGGTCAGGTGACTGAGGATAATTTTGACCGGATGACCGACTATCGTAACCCAATGGTGGCAGAAGCGATGAAGGCTTTGGGTTATGTGGAGCGTTTTGGAATAGGTATTCGTCTGGCCCGCAAGGCCCTGGCAGAAAATAACAATCTTGCGCCGGAGTTTACCTTTGAGCCAACCTATGTTCTGGTTACTATCAGGAGTCGCGCATGAGAACAATTGCATTTTTCAATAACAAAGGTAGAGCAGGTAAAACCATGCTGGTCTATCATCTGGCCAATATGTTTTCACGCCTGGAATATACCACCCTGGCCGTGGACCTTGACCCACAGGCTAATCTAACCGCTGCCTTTTTTGAAGAAAGCCGTCTGGAAGAACTATGGGAGGATAATAGTCAAGAGACTATTCTGGCTTGTGTCCAGCCGATACTGGATGGCGCCGGTGACATACAACCCCCACATTTACATCCGATGGCAGATTATTTGTGGCTAATGGCAGGTGATTTGGGGCTCAGTAGATTTGAGGACAAGCTTTCTGAGAGTTGGCCGCGGGGATACAATGATGATGCAGCTGCCTTGCGAGCTACGACGGCATTTCATCGGTTGATTGTAAATGGAGCCGCCGAGGTAAAAGCTTCTGTCATTTTAGTTGATGCTGGCTCTAATCTTGGGGCGATAAACCGCTCAGCCCTCCTGGCCGCAGACTATTTAGTAATTCCTTTGGCCGCTGACCTGTTTCCCTTACAGGGACTCCGTAATCTTGGGCCGACCATTCGATCATGGCGCAACCAGTGGCATAGAATGCGCCAGGTGACTTCTCCAAAAGATTTTTCTATGCCGGAAGGGAATATGTCGTCCGTTGGCTATGTGATTCTGCAACACGCTGTTCGTCTGGATCGACCTGTTCATGCCGTTGATCGGTGGTTAGAGCAAATACCTGCTGTGTACCGGCAGGCCGTCCGTGGGGAAGATTCAGAAGAATCTCCGGCAGAAAATGATCCGCATTGTCTTTCCAGTCTCCGTAATTTTCGGAGTCTGATGCCCATGGCTCAGGATGCCCGCAAGCCCATGTTTGATCTCAAACCCGCTGATGGGGCCATTGGCAGCCATCTGTCACTGGTTCGGACATGTTATCAAGATTTTGAGTCTCTGGCCCTCAAGATTGCTGAGAAATGCCAACTTGGAAGAGGCTAATTCACTGAGGGAGTGTAGTGTGCTTCATGAGACCAGGACTACTGCTTCATACCTGTTGCGCGCCCTGTGCTGCTCACGTGATAGTAGAGCTAAACCGGGAATTCGAGGTCAACGCTTATTTTTACAACCCTAATATTCAGCCGCAGGAAGAATACGGTCTCCGATGGGAGGCAATGGAGAAGCTGGCTTTTCAGTTGAAACAGCCTTTTCTGGCTGAGTCAGAAGTTTCTCTCCCTCAAGTAGATTTTGAACTCACTGCGGGTAAATATGATCCGGAGCGATGGCTTGAAGCGGTTAATGGCCTTGAAGACGAGCCGGAAGGCGGGGCCAGATGCGAGGCGTGTTACCGGTTCAGGTTAGAGGAGGTCGCCAGGTTTGCTAAAGAAAAGGGTTGCGATTGGCTGGCGACTACGTTGACCATTAGTCCCCACAAGCGGGCTGAGATGATAAATCCCATTGGTAAAGAAGTAGCTGAACAGTTTGGTCTCCGGTTCTACGAAGCTGACTTCAAAAAGAAGGACGGCTTTAAGATCAGTTGCCGCCTGAGCCGGGAATTGGACCTCTATCGCCAGACCTACTGCGGCTGTGTCTTTAGTCAACGGGATAATAATTAATGTGAAATGGGAAGTTAAACTCACAAAGGATGCGGATAAGGGTCGTTTAAAGCTGATGAGTGCTGGTCGGAGGAAAGATCTGGAAGTGCTGGCGGTACTCATCCAAAAGCTGAAAGAGTCCGGCCCTGTTCAACCTGAATTTCAAAATTACTGTAAATTGACCAAAAACGAATATCACTGTCATCTAAGCCATAAGTGGGTGGCCTGCTGGAGAGAAATCAAGAATAGAATCATTCTGGAGATATATTATGTTGGCCCACGAGAGAATGCACCCTACTAAATTAATCATTACAGGTTCACCGGAAGAATTGAGGAGAATTGAAGGTGTACTCGAACTTCTCAGCGAAAAAAAACAAGAGCAAGAATGGATTGATGGCGAAGTGGTTCAAGCAGAGATTCTGGACTATCTCGGTGTGCCCTTGGGGTCGCTTATGCTCAAGCATTATCGTAAAAGTAAAGGACTCAGCCAGGAGTATCTGGCCAGGGTACTCGGCACTACGCGTCATTACATCAGTAAGCTGGAAACAGGGAACAAGAAGATTGGTCGTGAAATGAGTGAAAAATTAGGCGTATTCTTTGGTGTTAGAGCGGAAGCTTTTCTTAAACAGTGATGCGGTTAATGGCCTTGAAGTTGAGCCTGAAGGCGGGGCCAGATGCGAGGTCCCCTCTGAAGAGGAGTGGGAAAGTTCGACGAGGAGAAGAAAAAAATGAAGGGGTTGATTACAATCTGCTCTGAATGTCGAGGTAAAACAAAGCTGAAAGAAATCACCATAAAGTTTGATCGCAAAGGGATACAGGCTTTGATGACCGGCATTCCGGCTATGGTATGTCCTCAGTGTGGTCAGGAGTATGTTCCTGGCGCCATTGCTGGAGATGTTATAGCTACGGTTTCCCAGACAATAGACCAGGTGGAAGGTTTACTTAAACGATCGCAAGTTCAACGGGAAAAGCTATTGCTTGATCGGGCTAATATGTCTCCAGAGCGCCTTGAATTAAGATTGGCCTCATGAAATTCAGTCTCCTCCAAGTAAGATAAACTCGAAACGTGAAACTCGAAACTCGAAACTTAAGATTTGTAGCCTGGGAAACGACCAGGCGTTGTAATCTTTCCTGTCTGCACTGCCGGGCAGGGGCGGTGGATAAGCCTTATGATGGTGAATTATCCACTTCCGAAGCCCTGACTATGATCGATCAGATCCGGGAGGTGGGCCAGCCGACTTTGATCCTCACCGGCGGTGAACCCCTCCTGCGAGAGGATATATTTGACCTGGCGGCTTACGGAATAGAAAAGGGCCTTAAGGTGGTCATGTCCCCTAACGGACTGCTCCTGACCAGGGAGGTGGCTAAAAAGCTGGTTGAGATAGGTATACCTCGAATATCAATCAGCCTCGACGGCCCTGACGCAGAGTCTCACGACAGATTAAGGGGTGTGCCGGGCGCCTTTGAAGGGGTGCTTGCCGGGATAAGGGCGGCCAAATCAGAAGGCCTGGCGTTTCAGATAAATACGACTGTTACCAGGCAGAATTGTGACCGGATAGAGAACGTAATGAATCTGGCGGTCGAGTTAGGCGCGGCCGCCTGCCATGCCTTTTTCCTTGTCCCAACCGGCCGGGGAGAAGGTCTTAAGGGAGAGGAATTGACCGGCCAGGAATATGAAGACATCCTGATCCGGTTCTACGAAGAGGGAAAGAGGGTTCCTATCCCAACCAGGGCGATATGCGCTCCCCATTATTTCAGAATTATTCGACAACGCGGCGGAAAAATTCAGGGAGGTCACTCTGGCAGGCAGGAACCAGCTTTCTTGGAGAAACCTGGTTCCTCTCAGGGAACTCACCCGGGAGGATTATCGACCCTTTACCGGGGATGTCTGGCAGCTACCTCTTTTTGTTTTATCTCCCATAGGGGGATTGTCTCACCTTGCGGTTATTTGGAGATTGAATGCGGGGATATAAGAGAGAAGACTTTCAAGGAAATATGGGAAGGCTCGACTATATTTAATGAATTAAGAAATCTGGCCGGCTATAAAGGCAAATGTGGTCGATGTAAATATTTAGCTGTTTGCGGTGGATGCCGGGCAAGGGCATATACTGAAACCGGAGACTACCTGGAGGAAGAACCTAACTGTATCTACGAAGAATTAACAATTAACAATTAACAATTATTAATTGATCTCGACTTTGGCCATTTCACCAAAAGTTGAGTTGCCCGAATGATAAGGCTCTAACGACAATGAGTTAGGAATAAGCGAACTCATTATTTCGATTTAACATTACCTATTTCTGATGGTTAGGCAAAAAGGGTGCTCCTCCGCTACTACTTTGATTTAGAAAAGGTGACACTCCTTTTAACATGCGCTATTTTTTTCAACGCAGAGACCACAGAGGTCACGCAGAGGACGCAGAGATTGAACTGCTTTTTCTCTGCGTCCTCTGCGTGACCTCTGCGGTCTCTGCGTTAATCTTTATCCGTCTTTCATAATCAAAGTAGTAGCGGGTGAGCACCGATGATTAGATCCAGAGGTATAACACTTTATAGAGGTTAAAATTATGCTTAGCAAAATAAAAGACTTCTATATTCAATGGCATATAACAGAAAGGTGTAATTTGCGATGTTCCCACTGCTATCAGGAAAATTATACAAGTAATGACTTAGAATGGGATGAGTTAAAAGAGATTGCGGATATAATAGTCTTGACCTTGAAGAGATGGAATAAAACTGGTAGGATCGCACTAACTGGTGGTGAACCATTCTTTAGTAAACATCTCTATAAATTGTTACAGTTTTTTAATGAGTCAGAATGTATCTCTTATTTAACGATCCTTTCTAATGGAACTATGCTTACAGAAGAAGACATAAGTTGGCTAAAAAGAATTGCTAAGCTTAAAGAAATCCAAATATCCCTTGATGGGGCAATCCCTGAAACGCATAATAAGATACGAGGGGAGAATGTCTTTGAGAAAGTAATAGAAAATATAAGATTACTTCAAGGAAATAACATGGATGTAACTTTAATGTATACTTTGCATAGAGATAATGTGGAAGAAGTCCCACTGTTAATTGATTTAGCAATAAGAGAATCAGTTAATGGTATAACAGTAGAAAGAATAACTCCTTGTGGGACAGGAAGAGACTTAAAAAATCTTGTTCTCTCTCCATTAGAGCGTGGATTTCGACAGGGCGCTATCGGTTTTGTCTATTTTTTAAGCTTAGAAGT
>JASEGY010000148.1 GCA_030019105.1 bacterium
GCAATCGTAACATTCTCGCGGACAACGCAAATGTTGCGGGGTAATAGTATAATATAAACCCAACTAATATCATTATCCCTGAAAATAATATACCAAATTCCCATATCATAAAGCCTTTCAGTTCCGATTCGAATCTATCCATTCGTTGTGCTAACCCATCTATTTGTTGTTCAAGCCGTTTAATGTCTCCTCGGATAGCGGTAAGAGATTCTATTATTTCCCTGTCAGTTATCCTCGGAGCCGACTCTACGGCATAAGTAGTTGAAGCAAATAATACTATACCCAGAAGTAATAATAGTAATATTTTTCTCATTGTTATTCTCCAGCTTCCTCAAATCACATTTCCCGGCTACACCAGCCCTTTTGCTTTCATAAGCATAGTCATTCTCGGCTCCTCTTTGGCATATCCACGAAGGAGTTCTTCGAGCAAACTCTCTTTTCTCTCCAATTCACTCTCTCGCCTTTTCACTTCCGCTATTTCAGATTCTTTCTCTTTCATTTCCCTTACCACAGGGGCTAAGGTGGTTCGCCTATCCCATAAGATAAATCCGACTAATATCAGCATAGCGGTAAATAATACACCAAATCCCCCGATCATAACCGCGATAAGGTTATCAATCCGTTGTCCAAGGTGATCAGCAAGGCGCTCAATTTTTTGTTCTACGCTCTCAACTCGTTGCTCCACACGATCAATCCGTTGTTCCACACGTTTAATATCCCCTCGTATTTCCTTAATATCCCCTTGTATTGCCGCCAGAGCTTCTATTATCTCCCGGTCGGTTATTCCAGGAGATGGCCTGACCGCATAAGCTGTTGAAGTTGATAGTAATATTATACTCAGCGATAATAGTAATATTCTTGGCATTGGTGTTTTCCCTCTATCTAATGCGAAAGAGCTTTTAGTATCTGATCTATCTTTTTATCTCTGTCTCTTAAGGATTTTTCAGTTCGATAACCAATCCAAACAAAGATACCCAGAAAGATAAGCTCAAGTATTAGTTTCATCATCCAACCACTTTCCATTACCTTATTACAGCAGCCTGGTCAGCAGAAAGCCGAGGATACCAATAAAGATAATGAGCATATAATTCTGCACCAGGCCGGTCTGAAAGGTTCTTGCCCCGCGCCCCATGGCAATAGTTACCCAGGCCGTGCCGTTGACCAGGCCATCAACCACATACCGGTCAAAGAGTCCCGAGACCCTGGCCGTAAACATTGTCCCCCAGATCACGGTAAGATCATAAAGCTCATCTATCCAGTATTTGTGGAACAGGAGGCTATGAGCGCTGGAAAAGGTCCCGGCCATAGATTCGTAAGATATCCATCTGGCTTTATAGGCAATCCAGGCAGTAATTATTCCTGAGGCAGCCATAGCTAAAGAGAGATACATCACCATCCCGTGACCGCCGTGCTCTGCTTCCATCTCGTGCAATCCCTCAAAGTGGATAAACCCATGTATCCAGCCGCCCATCCAGGGTGAGCCAGGCAGACCGGCCACTACCGCCAGAATAGCCAGTATTATCATCGGAATGGTCATCACCGCCGGGGACTCGTGGGCATGAGAGCCTTCCTTTTCTTTCCCTGTGAAGACAACGAACCAGAGCCTGAAACTATAAAAGGCCGTTAAGAAGACAGTAATAATGGAGGCAACAAAGAGTACGGTGTGTCCTGAATTATGCACCGCAATCAGGATTTCATCCTTACTCCAAAACCCGGCAAATGGTGGAATACCCGCCAGGGAAAGACTCCCCAGCAAGAAGACTATGGCCGTAATCTTCATGGGTTTAAAAAGTCCGCCTGCATCCCAGATGTCCTGGGAATGAATAGCATGGATAACACTGCCGCAAGCCAAAAACAGAAGGGCCTTAAAGAAGGCATGCGTCATCAGGTGAAAGAGCCCGGCGGTATAACCACCACAACCTAAAGCCAGCACCATATACCCTAACTGGCTGAGGGTTGAATAGGCCACAATCCGCTTAATGTCATTCTGGGCTACGGCAATAGTCCCGGCAAAGATGGCTGTAAAACCACCGATATAGGCTACCACTAACATGGCCTGCGCTGAACCGCTAAAGAGTCCGAAGAGCCGGCCGACCAGATAGACCCCGGCCGCCACCATAGTCGCCGCATGAATTAAGGCGCTGACCGGTGTCGGGCCTTCCATCGCATCCGGCAGCCAGACATGCAGAGGAAATTGAGCGCTTTTGCCTATGGCCCCACAAAAGATCAAGACCGCAATGAGAGTCAACAGGCCGGGTGAAAGAATCCCACGATGAAGAAATTCCTCTACCTGTAAGAAATTGAAGGTCTGGGCATGAGAGAAAAGCAGCAATATCCCGATCATAAAACCCACATCACCGATCCGGGTGGTGATAAAGGCCTTTTTACCGGCCGCGGCCGCCTCCGGTTTTTGATACCAGAAACCAATCAAGGTGTATGAACATAAGCCGACTAATTCCCAGCCAATGAAAATCTGGACAAAATTATTGGCCACGACCAGGCCAAGCATAGAAAAGGTAAAAAGGGACAGGAAGGCATAATATCTGGAAAGCGCCGGATCACCATGCATATAACCACGCGAGTAAATCTGGACAAGAAGACTGACCAGGGTGACTACCACCAGCATCATTCCGGTTAAGGGATCAATCAGCATCCCCAGTTCAACGCTGATTCGACCGGTTCTAAACCACTCCACCGACATCTCAACTGTCTCCGGATGAGCTATCAGGTAGAGGAAGAGTTTACATGAGAGGATAAAAGAGACAAATGTGGATAGAATAGAGAGATAAGAAGACAGATTCTTCGCCTTGCCGGTTAAGAAGATAATAACAACAAATGTAATTAAAGGTAATAGTGGTATCCACCAGGCGTAATTAAGCATATTCTTACCCTTTCAGAAATACTTGGTGAGCAATGCCCCACTGCCATTAAGTTAAGCCGAAGCTTTTGAAACACAATAGGTTGGCAAGGTAGGAGTTTAGGCTTTAGCCTTTCATTCTCCTGGTATTGTGCTGCAAATGAAACCCTAAAGGGTAAATTCCCTTCACAGGTGACTGCGGGACGAATTACATACTCCCTATATCGCCTTAGCATAAAGAGTTACCCTTAACTTAATGGCAGTGGAGCAATGCCCACCCTACAAGGAATCAATGGCCGAAAAAATGACCGTGGCTGTCCTTGTGGATTATGGACCGCGGACTATTTTTCAATCCGAAATCCGCAATCCGCAATCGAGCTTACCCTTTCATCAGGTTTATTTCATCGCAGTTAACTGTCTTAGCCGAGCGATAAATACTATTGATGATAGCCAATCCTACGGCTGCTTCAGCCGCGGCAATAGTTATGGTAAAAATGACAAATATCTGGCCGGTAAGCAAGGCCGGGGTAACAAAATGAGAAAAAGCGACTAAGTTGATATTAACCGAATTCAACATCAGCTCAATAGAAAGTAATATCGCCAGGGCATTTCGTCTGGTTAGAACTCCGTAGAGACCAATAGAAAATATTATGGCTGATAAAGTAAGGTAATGAGACAGATCCATCTTAATTCCTCCATCGAATCAGGTAATGCACCGGTTGGCCTAAATGACAAGCTGCACAGCCTCTTTCAGGTTCTCACGCACTTCGTCCAGGGTTCGGCCTTGTGTATTGGCACCGGGCAACTCCTCCACATATCCAATCCACCATTTTCCCTCTTGCTCGAAAACCGCTGTAAATCTCTCCATTTTCCTAAGCCTCAAGCGCTGAAGGGTTACCAATCCGCAATCCAAAATCCGCAATCCAAAATCCTACAATCCCCCGACATCCCTCTCGTGAATAACCAATACCGGCCGCCTGGCCATGCGAACTACATTTTCAGAAACGCTGCCCAGGAGCATTTCTTTGACTAATCCCTTGCCATGGGATCCCAGGACAATAATGGAAACATCCTCTTCTTCAGCAATATCAAGGATACTGGCCAGAGGTACGCCGGTAGATAAGGAGACCTTAACTTTATACCCCCAGCGTTCAAGTTCTTCCTTAATCCTCTCCAGGCTATGACGCCGGCCGATTCTGACATCTTCCAAGCTTTCTCTGGTGATATGCCGCTCATCTATGGTGTGAACTACAACTACCTCCTCAGCCCCGGCAGCTTTCAACTCCTCTATATATTTCAGGGTATTCTCGGAACAGGGTGAAAAATCAGTAGGATAAAGGATCTTACGGAAGGTATTCTCTGAAAACCGTTCTAAAGCCACCCCTTCTTCGCCTTCTAAGAGTCGATATCTGACTATTAAAACAGGAACCCCGGCTTCACGAACAACCCGCTCAGAGACACTGCCCAACAATACTTCTTCCAGGGGGCTCTTACCGTGTGAGCCAAGGGCAATCATGGTTACCTCTTCTTCCGCCGCCGCCTTAAGTATTTCTAAGTAAGGAGAGCCTTTTCTGATCACAGCCCTGACGTTGAATCCCTCTCTTTCCACCTTTAATCTTATCTCTTCAAGCTTTTTCTCTACCTCAACAGCCATATCCTGAGCCACCGGATATTCCACACCCCGGTCATCAATCACAGTAATGAGGATGATTTCTTCTACCCCGATTTCTTTAAGCCCTAAGAAACATTCCAGGGTTTTTTGGGCATGGCTTGAGAAATCAGTTGGAAACAGGATTCGAGTAAACATGCCATTATCACTCCTTTTTGGGTAACTGGTGTCTGGTGATTGGTAGCCTGGTAGCCTGGTGGGCTGGTTAAATACCAGACTACCAGACTACCAGACTACCAGACACCAATTACCAATCATTTTCTGGCTATCACGATCGCCCCGATCAAGGCCGCCAGCAGGACAACAGAAACTACTTCAAAAGGAAAGATATAGGTGGTCAGAAGCAGCTTCCCAATAACCGGGATAGTCTTCTCCGGCCCGCTCCATTCGGCTATCTCCCAATTAGTTTCAGAAAGACCGGTTACCAGGAGCCAGCCAAAGAGAATCACCATGACAAAGGCGATCAACCACTGTTCATTCGTCTGCCTGAGCCTCTTATCCGCTACCTTAAAGGTGAGCATAATCAAAAAGAGGAAAAGGACCGTAATCCCACCGACATAAACAAATATCTGCACCGCTGCCAGGAACTCGGCCTTTAAGAGAATGTAGAACCCGGCCATACAGAAAAAGAACAGGGCCAGAAAGAGGACCGAATGGACCAGATTCTTGAGGCTAACTACGGCCAGAGCCGAAATCACAGCGATGACGGCCAGGATATAAAAAGGGATCGTTTGTGCAGTCAGTTCAATCATTTTTCTTTTCCTTGAGTATTGGATACTTTGTCAATCTTGAATTTTTCTCTGTGTGCTCCAAGTAATCAGTCAATACATTTTCAAGAGCTGTTTCAAGCATTGAAACCACGTCTTTACTTGAGTCGAAACTCATACTCTTGCCGTAAATGCCTGTTTTTAAATCGATGAAAATCGGCAAATATTCGCGGTTGTTAATAATTCCCAGCAAATACCGCCCTACTGCTTGGCGAACACGGATACGAAGTTTCACAATGACGATATTTACGTCACCAAAGGTTGATGTTGTGAGTTTGCTTTCACCTTTCCTCAGACCAATGCGGACAAATTCCTTAATATTGTCTCGAATATCTTGCTCAGTAAAATGTCTCCTGAGTCTCTTCAGATATTTCTGAAAACTGTGAGTAATGAGAATGTGTTTCTCCATAGACTCGCATCAAGATGAATGTTGAATACGGTGCTTTCCCGCTACCTTTTTGAGTAGCTGCTGTACCGTTTCAGATTCAATAGCTTTGAGAACACTTGCCTCAAAATGCTGTTCATCTAATCTGTCTTCTAAAAGTTCTTTGAGCTTGTCTCCATTCTCAATCATAAGATGTGCGAGTCTATCCTGATCTTGATGGTTGAGTCTTGTTGACACCATTGTAAATGCCTTTTGGAGTAATTTTGTCATATGACCACCTTTGGATGGTGTCCTGGATTAACGTATCCTCTTCAAAAGTCATGGTAGAATAATCAGGGATCAGGAGTCAGGGGTTCAAGGTTGGTCACATTACGCGCCATCTAACCTTGCATCCTGACCCCTGACCCCTGCCTTGGCTCTTACCATTAGATTTGAAGAAGATACGAAAGGTCTTTCAATACCCTCGTTCACTCGAACCCTACTTTAAATCTGTTTTCTTGACATGTACGAGTCTGTGTCCAAGCATATCTACAGCAACTTGGGATTGTTCTAAAATTATATATCCAATTAATGGCTCATATATTCCATCTACCGGTTTCATATCCAGGAACAGCACCTCACTATAAACAGGTTCAAATCCTTCAATTTTAATTTCAACCGGCCCACATACTTCACCTTTTACTATTTCCTGGGTAGCAATTTCGCAATCAATTTCTCTAACAGTGTTAAGCTTTCCTATCCTCTCTTTCCATGCCTTTGGCAAAACCATATATGCTGCGCCAGTATCAACAAGAGCATCACAATTAATCACAGCTTCTTGTTCGAATAAATTTGTAACTCTTACGCTTGAAATAATTCGTCCCACGGCATATCTCCCTAAACTGTCCTGGTCACCTTATATAGACTTCATGAAAAAGATTTTGGGGTTGGTTATCCTTTGGAGTTTAGGCTTTAGCCTTTCATAACTAATGAAATCCTAAAGGATTAACTCCGAAAGCTACATAACCTGTCTTGAATTCGCTTACCCCAAAATATTTATCTTAACTCGACAGTTAAAAGTTCTCTGCAAGTACTTGATTTTTCAATAGTTAAGTTTTTCGCATTCCAGATAAGGATGTGTGAGCAAACCTCTTTGGTTTCAACGACTTACAGAATCTTTGCCCTATAGAAAGCTGAGAACTTTTCACTGTTGAGATCTTAAGAGCTATAGCAACATTACTATTCCTGTAACTAAAAGGTTAACAAAAGCCAACGGGATGAGAAATTTCCAGCCAAAAACCATCAACTGATCAACCCTTATTCTGGGGAAGGTCCATCTGAACCACATAAAGACAAAAACGAGCCCAAAGGTCTTGAGCAAAAACCAGACAACAGGCGGCAGAACCGGGCCTGCCCAACCACCCAGAAAAAGCGTCGCCGCTATGGCTGATACGATAAACATATTGGCATATTCAGCCAGAAAGAACATGGAAAAGCCCATGGCGGAATATTCGGTGTGAAAACCGGCAATAAGCTCTGATTCCGCCTCGGCCAGGTCAAACGGCGCCCGATTGACCTCAGCCGTGCCGGCAATAAGATAAATCAAAAACCCAATAGGCTGAACCACAATAAAAGGCCAGCCCATATCCTTCTGAGCATTAACGATATCAACCATACTCAGCGAGCCGGTAAGCATAATCACTCCCAGGCAGGACAGGGTCGCGGCCACTTCATAACTGATAATCTGAGCTCCGCATCTGAAAGCGCTTAACAGGGAATACTTATTGTTCGAACCCCAACCGGCCATAAGCAGTCCAATAACAGCCACACTCCCTATGGCCAACAGGTATAGTAATCCAATATTGAGGTCGGCAATAATCATTCCCGGACTCCAGGGTATAACTACATAAGCGGCCATAGCTGAAGCAAATATCACTACCGGAGCAAGAGTATAGACCCACTTGTCCGCCTTCTGGGGGGTAATCCTCTCCTTAAACAGGAGCTTGATCGCATCGGCTATGGTCTGCAAAGCCCCATGCGGGCCGACCCGCATCGGGCCAAGCCGGTCCTGCATATGGGCGCTCACTTTCCGTTCCAGCCAGACCATAAACATCACGCTTACGGAAACAAAACCCGCTATTATCCCCACCGCCACCAGCATTATCGCTAGATCCAGATAAAGTAAAGGGATCGCATATTGTTCACAAAACCCGGCCAGGGTCTCGTAAATGAGCTTCATTAACTCATCGGTTTGGTATAAATAAGACATCGCTACTCCTCTGCTTCGTGTCTTCGTGGTGATTGCACAGGTTGAATTAATTCAAAACTCAAGCCATCATGGCTTCTACACCGTAGCTTAGAAGTGGAACGGATATATAGTATTTAAGAAAAAGATTTTGGGGTTGGTTGTAATTGGAGTTTAGGCTTT
>JASEGY010000149.1:0-838 GCA_030019105.1 bacterium
AACATCCTACGCAGAAGCAGTCCACACAACACCGTTCTGACTGGTGGGCGATTGCCGAGGAAACCGGTTCAAGGTGTGGAAGCGTGGAGCAACTCAAACACGACGAGCGTCGCAACACGATAACATCCGTATTTATTGATATTTAAGCGAGCAAGCGGCACGAGTATGAGCGAACGTAGGCACAACCAAGAACAGCGGGTAGCGCTTTAGACTGAGACTAAACGTATATTATGACTATTCCAAATGCAGAGCAGGCGGTAGTGGACATTCGTAAATTGCGCGATTACTGTCTTAACCCAACACATGATGACGGCAAGCACAAAGCACGTTTGTTCGCAGCAGCATTGGGCATGACGAGAAACGACGCTGGGGACTTGCGCGACGTGCTGTTGCAAGCGGTCAAAACACAAGATGCGCAGTTAGGGCGGCGTGATGAGTATGGACAGCGTTACATTGTTGACTTTATGCTTCAATGGTGCAGCAAGTGAGCCATGATTCGGAGCGGATGGATTATCGAGTACGGTTCGAACACGCCGAGATTGACTTCTTGCTATCCTTCGTGAGATTGAGAGGTGACAAATGAGAAATTTCATCAAACTACTGGATGTGGTGGCGCTTAAAGTTGACCTACCTGAATATAATCTATGGCGCGGGCAAGTTGGCACAGTAGTTGAAATCCTTGCAGGTGGTGCTGCTTTTGAAGTCGAATTTAGCGACCGTAATGGGCGCACTTACGAATCGCTCGGTCTGCGTCCAGACCAAATCATGGTATTGCATTATGACTTAAAGGTTGCTCGGAATATTTAGAATCAAGCATAACTGCTTGTGCTTAATCAAG
>JASEGY010000149.1:1477-3342 GCA_030019105.1 bacterium
TACTAGCATCACCTTTGATCACCCGTTAGAAACTGCATAAATGAAACTTGACGTCCAAGCCAGCAAGCCAGCCAGTTAGCGGATTCGCCGTTGCGGATATAATTCCAATTATGCAATTTACACGGTGCTGTTCAAACCTGATGCTAGTTGATAGCACCATTCAAAATCGCTCAAGTTTGCATTCTGATAATGTCCAAAGATTTAATCATGGAAAAGGATTTGTCATAGGACATCAATGGACAAACATCATACTGATCATCAATACTATCCTTATACCTCTGCCTCCCATCCCATTTTATACTAAAAAGTATTGCCGGGAAAATAAGTTGAAATACAAGACTGAGAATGAACGACTTATTGAATATCTCAATGAGCTGAATCTGGAAGAATATATTGGCCCTCATATAAGTAAAGATGTTGTTGTACTTGCTGATAGTGTTCAGATCAAGTAAAAAGTTGAGTTGACATTCCGGGCAACATCATGTATACTTTCATCATAGATGGCAGATATACTCAACGCGGGCATAATCTGTGATTTTTGTAACTACTAAAGAGGAACACAGATTTCACAGATTACACAAGATTTCACAGATTTTTTCTCAGGCTACAAATTTCTTCCATTCGGAAGATAGGCACACTGATTTTTGACGGCATTTCAAGCGGTTGGATTATCGAAAATAATCTGTGTAATCCGAATAATCTGTGCAATCTGTGTTCCTTTTTTGCACGGCTGAGTAGTTGCAAAATCGCAAATTATGCCCGCCTCAAGTATAGCAACAAACACAGATTATCAAGAGGGAATAGACTTGAAAATACTCCGAAAAATTGAATCTCTTGAAAAGCAGGTCGTTATGAGCATGGGGGCTTTTGACGGCCTTCATTTGGGACATCAACGTATAATAGAAAGAGTAGTTGAATCAGCTCGCCGGATAGGGGGGCTGAGCGTCATTATAACCTTTGATCCTCACCCGCTTCAAATAGTAAAGCCTGAGATATGCCCTCCCCTTCTGACTAATTTAGCTGAAAAAGAAAGGCTTGTCTCATCTTTGGGGGTGGATGTTTTTATTATTCTTACCTTTGATCAGACACTGGCTCAAATTGAGCCTAGGGAATTTCTCCAGGATATTATTTTAAAAAAGATGAAGTTGGCCGGTATTTGTGTTGGAGAGGATCATGCCTTTGGATTCCAGCGAAGAGGTGATATTAATTTTCTAAGAAAAATAGGAGAAGAAAACGGGTTTTGGGTTGAGATCATTAAGCCAATAAAGATTAAGGGCAAGGTAGTTAGCAGCACTCGTATTCGAAACCTCATTTCGGAAGGGAAAACAGAGAAAGCCGCTGCTTATCTTGGACGCCGGCCTTCTGTTGAGGGGGGGGTCGTTTCCGGTTCCGGCCGGGGACAAATTGAGCTTGGTTATCCCACTGTTAATCTTGTGCCTGATAAGAGAGTCCTCCTGCCGGCTGACGGGGTGTATGCAGTTAAAGTAGAGGTTAAAGGAACAACATGCGCCGGGATGGCTTATTTGGGATATCGGACTACCTTTCAAGAAAAAGATCATACCTTTGAAGTCTATCTCTTTGATTTTAAGGGGAATCTATACGGCCAATCTCTTCGGGTTTACTTTGGTCCTCGCATCAGGTCAGAAATGACTTTCCAGGATCCGACTGAACTCAAAAAACAACTCGAACGCGATGAAGAAATAGTAAGGAACTTGTTGATTGCGGATTGCGGATTGCGGATTGCGGATTACAGCATTGGACATTGATCGTCGGTTGGGCTACTGCGAAAAAGGCAATGTTCATCGTTTAGGCTATTTAAAAATAGGAAGTAAGAAATGGGAAATAGGAAGTAAATCAAGATACTT
>JASEGY010000149.1:3348-8079 GCA_030019105.1 bacterium
ACTGGTGCTCATCCGCTACTACTTTGATTATGAAAATCTAATAGCACACGGATAACACGGATACTACGGATTACCACGGATAAAATCAGTATAAATCCGTTAAATCCGTGTCATCCGTGTGCTATTAAAAAGAGTAGCTATTCCCACTGATTAGGTACTTTTTTCTAAATCAAAGTACTAACGGGTGAGCACCCAAATGAGAAAGGGGAGGGAGAAAGATGAGCAAAAATAAGTGGTCCAGAATTATTATGATTTTGGGAATAATCATAATAGCCGGGATTGGGGCCTATAATTTTATTTTTGGAGAGGCCGGCTATCTAAAGAACCGCCGGCTCCAAAAAGAAGTTGATAACCTTACCGTAGAGATTGAGGACTTGAAAAAGGATAATGCTGAGAAAGCGGAAGCAGTAGCCGGACTAAATAAGGATAGAACAACTATCGAAAGTGTGGCCAGAGATAAATATCTGATGGTTAAACCTGAGGAGGAAATAGTCAAGTTTCAGTCAATAGACGACAACAAACAGTAAGTAGTACGGCCTTGTTCATCGTTTCGGCCATTTAAAAATAGGAAGTAAGAAATGGGAAATAGGAAGTAAATCAAGATACTTCCCATTTCCTAATTTCCCATTTTCGACTTGAGTGGTCGAAACGATGAACATCGCCAGTAGTTACCTGCCTACTACTACATAGCGCGGCCTCCTGCCGCAACCAAACCAAGGACACAAATGACCAAAAGGACCAAAAGCCACCCCAAATTACCGGCCTTTATGTTCATAATTCTCGCGGACAACGCAAATGTTGCGGGGTAATAGTATATTGGCGGAAGTTGTTCACCAGTTTTAGAAACCAGATTTTTTCAAAAAACATGGTTTCTAAGATTGTCAAAACTGGTGGAGAACTTATGCCGAGCTGTACTACTTCCTACTTCCTACTTCCTGTCTGCTACTATGTCTGGCGTCCTTCCTGAACATAGGCCAGGGAAGTGATTTATTTCCCTTAAAACTACCTGTTCCCAGATCAAAGCAATGGATTTGACCGTCTAAAGAAGCGACAATCAGTTCCAATGCCTTGTCTCCATCAATATCACCTATGGCCGGAGTGGAGTAAATACTCGCGCCTATTTCTATGGGAAAGCCTGAAACCAATGTGCCATCTATTTTCCAGGCATAAATCTTGTGGTCGAAAGAAGCGGCCAGGATTTCCATTTTATCGTCACCATCAATGTCTCCTATAATTGGAGAGGCCTCTACCCAATCTCCGGTAGATTGCGGCCAGCCAGGTAATATTTCCCCTCTACCTCCTATTGCATAAACCTTATTATTTCTACAACCAACTATTATTTCTATGGTACCGTCTCCATTTAGATCAGCCAGAGCCGGCGGGGAATTGATCCATGACCCGATATTTATTGGCCAACCAGGCACGGCTTCCCCATTTTCCCGGCAGACTTTTACTTCTCCGCCGGCTAAGGTAGTGATAATCTCCTCATTCCCATCTCTGTCAATATCAGCACGACAGGGATAGAGCCATTGATTGCCTTTCAAGAGGACAACTTCTTCCCCGGGATTTTGAATTACGGCTGTTCTTCCATTAGACAACCCAATAATTATTTCGTATCCTTCTTCTTCATCCAGGTTTTCCAATTTCAGGAGATTACGTCCCGGGATATCAAAAGAGATCGGCCAACCAGGGAGAAGGTTGCCATCCCAACTCCAGGCATAAATTTTTCCTTCTGCGGAGGTGGCAATTACCTCTGGTGAATGATCACCATTTACATCACCTAAAACAGGAGAGGCTGAGACATACCCGGATACCTTCACCGGCCATCCGTCAATTAAGGTTCCATCTGATTTAAGGACATATATTTCACCCTTCCACGAGCCGGCAATCACTTCCAACTTTCCATCTTTATCTACATCACCCAGAGTAATAGAGGAGGTAATCCAATCATTAGTAGATATAGGCCACCCTGGTTGGTTGGTAACTTCAGCCCGGCCACTAAAGGTATAAAAAAGGAAAGCCAATGTAAGGGAAAAAAGTGCGAGTTCTTTCCTCATCGTGCCCATTCTATTTGTCCTCCTTCATAAATTTCTTACAACTCCCTGAAATCAATTTGATTAGAAAATCAAACCGGCTATAATTATATCACAAAAAAAAGAAAAGGTCAAACTTTTTATTTTATGTCTTGACATATCCTTTTAATGGGTATAAAATAGATTTCATTGTATTTTTATCCGAGAGCGTTCTTATCTGAAAAGGAGGTGAGCAGAATAGTAGATCAAAATGTATGGTGGGTAATAGCTATCTTCTTTTCCCTCCTAAGCGGGATAACCTTTGGCTATTTTTATCGAAAATACATAGCCAGGATAAAGATTGGTCAGGCTGAGGAGATAGCTAAGCGTATCATAGAAGAAAACAAAGAGAGAGGAGAGGCGATAAAGAAGGAAGCTCTTCTTGAAGCTAAAGAAGAGATACACCAGGAACGGGCGGAGGTTGAGCGGGAGATCAGGTCTCGTCGGGCTGAAATCCAGAAATTAGAGTCTCGTTTTCTTCAAAAAGAAGAAAACATCGATCGAAGGATGGATAGTCTATCTAAAAAGGAGAAGGCGGTTCTCAAAAAGGAGGCAGATTTATCTACACGAGAGGAAGAAATAGGTGCAATTCGTGAAGAACAGCTAAAACAGTTAGAACAAATAGCAGGATTATCTCCGGAGGAAGCCAGGAAAGTTCTCTTAAGAAACGTTGAAGCTGAATCCAGACATGAGGTCGCTAAGCTCATCCGGCAAATTGAGGAAGAGGCTAAGGAAACGGCTGATAAAAAAGGACGGGAAATAATTACTCAAGCTATCCAGCGATCTGCGGCGGAGCACACTATGGAAAGCACGGTTTCGGTTGTTTCCTTGCCTTCTGATGAAATGAAGGGCCGAATTATCGGCCGGGAAGGAAGGAATATCCGTACCTTAGAGACTTTGACCGGGGTTGATCTTATTATCGATGATACTCCGGAAGCAGTTATCATCTCCGGCTTTGATATTATTCGCCGGGAAATAGCCAGGGTAGCTCTGGAGAAGTTGATAGCTGATGGCCGGATTCATCCGTCCAGGATTGAAGAGGTTGTAGTTAAAGCCAGGGAGGATATTGAACGAAGTATTAAGGAAGAAGGAGAACAGGCGTGCATTGATATGGGGGTTCATGGCCTTCCAGCCGAAGCTGTTCGCCTTTTGGGTAAGCTTAAATATAGGACCAGCTTTGGACAGAATGTCCTTTCTCATTCTAAGGAAGTAGCCAGGTTAGGCAGTATTATGGCGGCTGAATTAGGCGCAAATGTCGCCTTAGTCAAACGGGCAGGCCTCCTTCATGATGTGGGTAAGGCAATTGATGCGGAAGTAGAAGGCCCGCATGCCCTTATCGGCGCAGATATAGCCAGAAAATTGGGTGAATCAAAGACCATAGTTAATGTAATTGCCTCGCATCACATGGAAGAATCACCCAGAACAGTAGAAGCGGTTCTTATTCAGGCGGCTGATGCCATCTCAGCGGCCAGACCAGGCGCGCGAAGAGAAAACCTGGAAACTTATGTTAAACGTTTGGAAAAACTGGAGGGGCTTGCTGCTTCTTTCAGGGGTGTGGAAAAAGCCTTCGCGATTCAGGCCGGTCGTGAGGTTCGGGTAATAATTCAAAGTGAGGATATTAATGATGATGAGTCGGCTGCTTTGTCAAGGGATATTGCCAAAAAAATTGAAGTAGAATTAGAATATCCAGGGCAAATTAAGGTGACGGTTATTAGAGAAACTCGCTTTATTAACTATGCTAAGTAAGTTGGTGATTGGTTGTCTGGTAGGCTGGTATTGACCAGGACTACCAGACACCAGACTATTTGAATGGAGAAAGGGGAGAGATTGAAGATCCTAATAGGGGGTGATGTGGTTGGCAAGGTCGGCCGCGAGACGCTCGACTACTTTTTGCCGCAAATCAAGCAATCTGAAAAAATAGATTTTGTTGTGGCTAATGGAGAGAATGCGGCCGGAGGTTTTGGACTAACGCCAAAGATTGTCCGCCAGATATTTTCTTATGGAGTAGATTGTATAACCGGCGGGAACCATATTTGGAGCAAAAAGGAGATATATCAGATCATAGACACGGAAGAAAGGCTGCTTCGGCCACTTAACTACCCTAAAGGTGTGCCTGGCCGGGGCGCTGCTATTTTTGAGCTGCCTAATGGCTCTTCTCTTGGTGTGATCAACCTCTCTGGCCGGGTTTTTCTTCAAGAACTGGAATGCCCTTTCAGAATAGGCAAAGAAGCAATAACACAGATGAGGGAGCATACTCATAATATAGTGGTTGATATTCACTCTGAAGCTACCTCGGAGAAGATTGCCCTTGGTTTGTATTTAGATGGTCAGGTTAGCGCTGTTATTGGAACGCACACCCATGTTCAAACAGCGGATGAAAAGATACTTCCTAAAGGCACGGCGTATATTACTGATATCGGCATGACCGGGCCGCTTGATTCCGTCATCGGAGTAAGAAAGGATATAGCCATCAGGAGATTTCTTACCCAGTTGCCCTTAAGGCTTGAAACGGCTAAAGGACCAGGCCAGTTTTGTGGAGCTATTGTGGAAATAGATGAGTCTACGGGTAAAGCTGAGGCGATTAAAAGGGTTCAGTTATCATAAACTCGACAGTTAAAAGTTCTCCGTAAGCCATTGGTACTGTTGACTTTTGCAGAAC
>JASEGY010000014.1:0-3923 GCA_030019105.1 bacterium
GTGAACCCTGAACTTTGAACCCTTTAGCTCTTACCCTTAGATTTGAAGAAGATACGATATTTCCGTGATAAAATAAGGGCTTAAGGTGGAAAATTTCAACCTGTGCGGTTAAAAACGGGTGAGTACCAAAAAGCAAAGGATATAAAGAAATTGGAAATACGACAGATTTTAACTGATTTACTCGGTAATAAAATAGATACTTTAAAGGCTGAGGTAATAATCCAGGAGCACCTTCGGTTAGGGTTTTGCGGGGAAGTGGCCAGATTAGACCTTGGTCGGGAAAAGAGGGTTGGTCTGCCTGAGGCCGTGCTTTGTTTGGGAAAAGCGCCGGCCATGGCCGCCAAAATCATGGTAAAACTTGCGGCTGAAAAAGGAAAGGCCATGGCAACCAAGGTCAGTCCCGCCCATCTGGAGAAGATAGAGGAAGCTGTGCCTGAAGGCTATGAACTGTATAATTTTGAGACAGCCAGAGTGGCTGTTATCCAAAAGAAGGGTCTTGAGCCAAGAAAACCAACAGGAGGAGTAGGCATCATTTCAGCCGGAACCGCTGATCTTCCCATTGCGGAAGAGGCTTGCGTCACGGCCGGCCAGATGAATTGTCATGTCTACAAGGCCTACGATGTTGGAGTAGCCGGTATCCACCGCCTCTTTAAGCCCCTTAGCCGGATGCTGAAAGATGATAAAGTAGATGCCCTGGTTGTCGTAGCCGGCATGGACGGTGTTCTGCCCATCTTAGTTAAAAGCCTGGTGGATATTCCGGTGATTGGCTGTCCAACCTCGGTTGGATACGGGGTTAGTCAGGGGGGACATTCGGCCCTTCAGACGATGCTGTCTTCCTGTTCTCCCGGCCTGTCTGTGGTCAATATCGATAATGGATTTGGGGCCGCTGCAAGCGCGGTCTTGATTGCTAAACGAGCAGCTAAATATAGGGTAAGCGTTCAGGTATCAGGTGTCTAAGGATGTCGGCTCCGGTCCATTGTAGCCGTTCACGGCTTGAAATTAGAAATTGGAAATTAGGGGAAAAGATGTATCCTCTTCAAATCTATTGGTATACTCAGCACGGTCATAAATAGTGATTTTGAATAGGTTGTAAGTTGTAGGTTGTAGGTTGTAGGTTGTAGGTTGTAGGTTAACCGTCACCCCAGCGAACCTACAACTTACAACTTACAACCAGATACACCAATAGATTTGAAGAGGATACCCCGTTAGTACTTTATCAAAGTAGTAGCGGATGAGGCACCAGACATCTTCATAAGACAAAAAACTTGTTGACTTTTATTCTGAACTGTGCTATACTCTAATCTAATATACGGTTGGTGCTTACCTAAGTCTATGTGGTTTCTTAGGTTATATATTTGGAAATCTTGGGGGCGCAGATAAACGGAGTACAACTCGGCGGAATTTTCCGGGTAGTTTCAACAGGGTTTCAGGTTCAGGATTCACGGTTCGAAGAGCGAAAAGAGCAACCAACTTTGAACGCGGTAATCGGCGTCCTATTAGTTTGATGAGGAGAGGCTATGTTATTTGGTCTTGGTGGTGGCAAAACGGCCGTTGGCCTTGATGTCAGCAGTGATACGGTTAAAGTGGTCCAACTAAAACAAACCAGGGGCGGCGTTTCATTAGTCAATCTGGCGATGAGCAAACTGGCTCCCAGCCCTATTTCCGAAGAGGTTTCAGAAGCCAGGACAGACCTGACCGCTAAGGTTGTTAAGAGAACCCTGGACCAGGCTAAGATAAAAAATAGAAGTGTTTATACCTCAGTGGGGGGGACTTCGGTAGTTGTTAGATACATTATCCTTCCTTATATGACTCAGAAAGAACTCAAGGATGTAATTCGATTTGAAGCAGAGGGCTATATCCCTTTTGATGTGAAGCAGGTAATACTGGATTGTGAGCTGCTGCGTGAATTTGTAGAAAGAGGGGAAAAGAAGATTGAGGTACTCTTAGTCGCGGCCAAGGAAGAGGTCATTAGCCAGCACCTGGAGATTATGAAGAGGACTAATTTAAAACCTCTCCTGATTGATGTTAGTACCTTTGCGGTGGAAAATTCCTGGGAGCTTTCCGGCGGTACTGGAATAAAGGATGAAAATGAAATTATTGCCCTGGTTGATATCGGAGCGAGGGTGACAAATATCAATATTATTGAACGGAAGAAATCATCTTTTAACCGGGATGTTCTGGTTGGAGGCAATGACTTCACTAAGTCCATTTCTGAGGAGTTAGGCCTGGATTTCCAGGCAGCAGAAAAACTAAAGGAAGAACAGGGCAAGATATCTTTGGCAGCCGAAGCTGAAGTGCCTGTCTTAGAGGGGGATAGGACCTCCAGAATTAATGAAGCGGTTGGAACTGTGGCTAATAAGCTGTTAGGAGAGTTGGACAGGTCATTTGCCTATTATTATGCCCATACTCAGATTCATAAAAAGACTATTAACCGGATGATTCTCAATGGTGGTTCTGCCCGGATACCTAACCTGGACCGCTTTCTTTCTAATGGATTGGGCATACCGGTTGAAACGAATAATCCTTTTAAAAGAATCCATGTTGAGGCGGGCAAGTTTGACCCCAAATATATTAGTAAGGTTGCCCCGGCTTTTGCCGTCAGCGTTGGATTGGCTTTGAGGGGGCTTTTAGGATAATTATCAAGTAACCGTTCACGGAACGCTGAAATTGGAAATTGGAAATTGGAAATTGAGCCTTCATACTTTTGTGCTGTTGATGAATGCATTCAATCTTGTTCCACTTGTCAAAGTCGTACCAGACCATATCTGATAACTCTTCGGATAGACTCGCTTCATCTTTTTCACCAATTTCCAATTTCTAATTTCAAGCCGTGAACGGCTACATTATTAATTAGGAGTAAATTATGGCTGTTCGGATTAATCTATTAACTCCAGAGCTGTTAGCCAAAAAAGAGGCGCAGCGAAGAAATATTATCTCCGGCCTTCTGGTTGTTATCTTTGCGGGTCTGATGGTAGGTATTTATATGGAAAGGACCTTTGCCGTCAATGGCCTGGAGGATGAGATAAAACAGGTAGATAGACGCATGGATGACCTGAAGGATGTTCTGGCGGAAATAGAGAGATTGAAGAAAGAAGATGCGATGATCAAGAGGCGGATAGATATTATCAATCAATTGATTAAAGACCGCCTTATCTGGGCGCATGTCCTGGATGAGATGTCTAATTCTATCCCTCCTGATCTATGGTTGACAGATTCCGTAAATGCCGGCGGAAATAATATCGAATTGAGCGGAGTAGCTATGGATAATTTTGCTATTGCCAATCTGATGGTTAATCTTGAGGGGAATGATTATTTTAGTTCGGTAGAGCTAATCGATATTAAGAGAAGTGAGATAGATGAGCGGGACGTGAAGAATTTTCAGATAAAATTTATCTTTAAGAGTTAGTCCGTTGTCATTGGTAGGTGGGCTTTGTTCATATTTGGGCCAGTCGGGATAGAGTCCACAGGGTCCACACAGTCCATATAGTCCATAGAAGGCAGCTTGTAAGCTATTGACGATGATCGTGGACTGTCTTAGAGTGGCCGAAACAATGAACATCGCCGAACTGGCTGCCGGCAATGGATAACTGACCACTGACCACTGACTAAGGAGGAAATAGATAGAGATGAAGGCAAGATTAGCAGTCATATTTTTAATTGTCCTGGGAATAATTATATCATTTACCGAAGTATCTGAGGCGGTGCCTCTTCCTCCAACAAATCTGGCGGTTGCCAATGAGGGCGGCCCGATTAGCTTAACTTGGACCGAAACCCTTGGGATGGGAATAATTACCTATGAGATTTATCGGGATACTACTTCGACAGTAGATACTGGTTCAGTTTTAGTTGGAACTACTGATGAGTCTGATACTGATTATACTGACACGACTACTGTTGATGGAACAACTTATTACTATGCTGTC
>JASEGY010000014.1:4017-21829 GCA_030019105.1 bacterium
GCCTGATACTGATTATACTGACACGACTACTGTTGATGGAACAACTTATTACTATGCTGTCAGGGCTGTTGAGAACTGGCCTACTCCTCCCTGTCCCTGCCCCAGTGCTCTTTCCGATACGGCCTCGGCCACTTCTGTTTATCCTCCCTCCGCTCCCGCGAATCTAATGGCGGTGAATAATATGGGGCCGATTGATTTAAGCTGGTCGGCTGTTGCCACCGGCATCGGAACGATCACTTATAACATCTACCGCAATGATACCTCTACCATAGTAAGGTCCGGTGAGACAAATACCCTTTGGACTGACAGCGCCACGGATGATGGTCTTACGTATTTTTATTGGGTGACTACAGTTAAGACGGTTGACCCGGATACTACCGAGAGCCCCTTTTCTTCAGAAGCATCGGATATTTCCAACTATCCTCCCCCGGCGCCGACCGGTGTGGCGGCAGGTACTGTTGGCCGGGCAATAAATATTAGTTGGAACACCGTCTCCGGAATGGTTTATAATGTTTACCGGGGGACTTCTTCGGGAGTAACTAAGGCGTCTCCTAAGATAGTGACAGAGATTCCAGGGACGAGCTTTCTCGACACCGGGGTTAGTGTTGGTCAGACCTATTATTACGTAGTTACTTCAGTAGATCCCAACGATGCTCCGGCAGATCCGGCCCGGGAAAGTGATATATCAAGTGAAGTTTCAGCGACCTCGATCTTTACCCCGCCTTCAAATCTAACCGCAGCTAACGCCAAAGGCCCGATCAGCTTGAGCTGGACAGGCACCTCGGGTTTAGGCACGACAACTTATAATGTCTATCGAAATGATACCCCGAGTTTTCCCGCGGCTCCTCCTCTTGTTCCAGGGATAACTGGGACAACTTACTTAGATGAGGCCACGTTTGACAGGGTGACCTATTATTACTGGGTGAGCGCGCGTGACTCTTCTGATGGTCTGGAGAGTGGTCAAAGCGGGATGGCTCAGGCCACTGCCCTTTATCCTCCGCCTACGCCCTCCGGTTTAGAGACCACCGATAAGGACAGCCAGGGAAGGCCGCTGAGTCGTCAGGTAAGGCTTATCTGGGATGGAGTAACCCTGGAAGGGGAGGCTGTTACTTACCGGGTTTATCGTCATACCTCATCTCCTGTGCCAGTAGATTCTGCTCACCGGGTGGCCACCCAGCTTCAGAATCCAGGCTATACTGACAATCCTCCTGCCGATGAAATCCCTTACTTTTATAGGGTAACTGCCTTTACTTCTTACCGGGGTGAAAGTAATCCTACTAATGAGACCGTTGGCGTGTCCCATTTTATTCCGCCGAGCAGTCTTGAGGCTGAAAATGACAAAGGCCGGATAAATCTTAGCTGGGAGGCAACCAGAGGACGCGGCATAATTACTTATAATGTCTATCGTGATACCTCTTTTGGGGTGACTACTGATACGGCCAACCTTGTAAAGAGCGGTCTTTGGGGGACTACCTGGTCTGATGGCAATACAGTGGATCAGGTGACATATTACTATGTTGTTACGGCGGTTGATTTGGCTGATGGAGCAGAAAGCTCTATTTCTAACGAGGCTTCGGCTAAGGCCATTTACCCGGCCCCACCAACTGTTCCTTCTGATCTAGCCACTAAGACGGAAAAGAGAAAGATAATCCTCACCTGGACTGCCTCTCAGCTTCGGGGGGGAAGTGAGGGGCCGGTTACTTACCGTGTTTATCGGAGTCAGACCAAGCTAATGGAGGTCAATGATACTAATCTTTTAATTCAAGGCTTAACTACTACAACCTACCCTGATTTTGATGTAGAGAATAAAGTTACGTATTGGTATGTTGTTACGGCCGTGGATGAAAGTTCTTCTTTAGTAAGTAAACCCGGTGGGCCGGAAATGGGTATCTCCTTCTTTGTTCCTCCTTCTGATCTTAAGGCAACGGTTTTGACTAAGGAGGGAGAAGAGGGACAGATCAAATTAGAGTGGACTAAGACAGAAGGGATCGGTCTGATTACTTACAATGTTTATCGTAACGGTATCCTGAAGGTATCCGGATCCGGTCGCATTGATACCAAATGGACGGATATTGATACGGCCAATAATGCCCAATATTGTTACGAAGTTACGGCGGTTGACTCCTTTGACAATTTAGAGAGTGATCCATCCAATCTCTCCTGTGCTACATCTTACCATAAACAGTCTGTGAGCAGCATCACGGTCTTTCCTACCACGATTGATTATGAAAGCAATGGCCCTGGTACTTCTCCTAACCGGCTGGAATATACAACTATTACTCTCGATGTCAATGCCGGTCCGACTGATTCTGAGAAAAATGTAAGCACGGTCAAAAAGTTAAAGGTCGAGATTGTTGACGAAGGAGTAGATGAGACGGCGGCTGTTCTTGAATTTTACGGTTTAGAGAGCGGGCCGTTCAGCTTTAATTGGGATGGCACCTGGACCGAAGCTAAAGAGTGCGGTTGGATAAAACACAACAGTGACTATAGTGTTACGGCCCAGGTGTTTAATCATAATGATGATGAGTCGCTAAAGATAGAGACAGGCCCGGTTATTGAGGTTGATGTCGTTCACGTGCAGGGCGATGTAAAGATCGAGTATCAAGATGCGGGTGATATGCCGGTGGCCCACGTCCTACCTGTTCAGTTTGATTATCGCCTGACCAAAGATGCTTATGTCACCTTCAGATTCTGGAATACCAATAACACGGTCGATGAGTTGGGAGACGACGTCCTGGTTAAGACTACTGTTCATGAGACCCCCCGGCCAGGAGAGTTGGCTGACCGGGATTTCAGGAATGAAGATATCTGGGATGGAAAGGGCGATGATGGCAGGATAGTGCCTAATGGTATCTACCGGGTAACCATTGATGCCATTGAAAACCGAGTTAATCCTGCTACAGATAGAGCTTACGGTTGGCCGGGTGGATTGAGGCCGGCGACGGTGGCCCTTGACATCCTTCGTATCCTGGATTTAAGGGTGACCGGGATCAGTGCGGATAATTCCTTAGCCGAAATAAGTTATATCCTGAGCGGTTCCGGCTTTGCTGCAGGCGGAACCGGCGGGGGAATGGATGTTGCCTTAAATATCTACAAACCGGGCACGACCGTAGATGCAGATGGTAATTGTACCGATGCAAAGGGTAACGCCGTCGATACCGCCTCGGTTTTGGTTAAGTCCTTTACCTTCTCTCGCGATCTCGGCCGGAATGCAGAATACTGGGATGGAAGAGATGAGAAGGGCGGACAGTTACCCAACGGGGTTTATGTCTTCACTTTGATGGCCAAAGATACTTATGGGAACCTGGCTCTGGATGATAAAGGAAATGATGGGATTCTGCACGGCAATATCCCGGTGGATCGCACTTCGCATCAGACACCGGGTGATATAACCAAACCAGAGGTTGCTTCTACCCAGCCGGCGGACGGCGAGGTAGTTAGTTTTTCTATCTCTCAGGTTTCGGCCGTGCTTAAAGACGAGGATGGTGGTTCAGGACCTGATCCGAAGAAATCAACTATTACCCTGCTTGGCCCGGGTGGCCGTGAGATCCCAGCCAATAAAAGTGACAATGGGTTGAATACAATTCGTCTTCAATTTGAGGAGCAGACCGAGACAGGTACCTATACTATCAGGATTGTCGCCGTGGATAATGCGGGCAACCAAAGTCCGCCTGTTGACGCAAGATTTATCTTAAGCGACGTATTTCTCCCGCCGGCGAATCTTACGGCGGCTACCACGATGGAAGGCAATATCAAACTGGAGTGGCAGGCGGCTGTTAGTCAAGGAAAAGTAACTTACCGAATTTATCGGGATACGAGGTCGGATGTCTCCAAAGAATCAGAACTGATGGATTCAGGAATTACTACTACTGCCTGGGTGGATACAAATGTAAGGTCCCGGACAAAATACTATTATATTGTTACCGCGTTTGATCTGGAAGGGAATGAAAGTGATCCCAGCAATATGGCCACTTCGGAGAAGGTAATTGTCCTTCCTCGTCCCACTAATCTTACGGCTAAATGTGTAAATAGAATTATCCAGTTAAATTGGGATTTGTTTATGGAGGAAGAATGGCAGGGATCGCAATCACTGCCGTACAATATCTACCGGCATACGGGCCTCCCTGTTCCGGTGGATGAAGATCATCTGATTTCAGCCGGCACATTAGTTCCGCAGTTTACCGACATTGACATAGAAAATGGCGTTACCTATTATTATGTGGTCACGGTTCTTTTTACGGAAACTAATGAGGAAAGCAGTCCTTCTAATACAGCCGGCGCTACTTCTGTCTTCCTCCCCCCGACGGGGCTTACCGCAGTTAGTCTCAAGGAAGAAGGGCAGGAAGGGGCCATCAGGCTTACCTGGCAGCCTACTACTGGAAGAGGGACTATTACTTATAATATCTATGGTGATACATCTCCTGTAGAAACGGTTGATTCGGGTTATCTTCTCCAAACTGGTGTTGCTACTACCCAATGGACAGACCCTGCTACGATTAATGGGGGAAAATATTACTACCTGGTCACGGCCGTGGATCCTTACGATAAGCTTGAAAGCGATCCTTCCAACCAGGCCTCGGCTATCTCTTATCATCGTCAGCGGATAAACTTGACAGCAGTTAACCCGCTTATTGATTTTGAGTTGGGTGGTATGCCCACTTTTGCTGTTATCCTTCTTGATATTGTAAATGGGCCGGCTAAAAAAGTAGAGATAACCATCACTGATAAGAGAGAAGACAAAGAGGCGGCTAAGTTTAACCTCTACGATGTGAATAGCAGCCGGACAGTAGAGGTTACGACTCCTCAGGTGATGACCAATGTGGGTGATAATACCAATTACAGCTTCGCCTCTATCTGGGATGAAAGGAAGAAGCCTGTCATCGCGGTTAAAGGTATTCCTGTTTCTGAAACGACTTATACGGTAAACTATATGTCAGGTACAGTTACCTTTAAAGCGCCTAAGAGTGCAGCCGATCTAGTTACGGTAACCGGCATTACCTATTCCAGTGGCGCAGTTGCCTGGGATGGCACCTGGCTGGAAGGTAAGGAGAAAGGGATAAAACATAATTCTTATGACTCCTATTATGAGGCTATGGCTAAGATTACTAATTATAATGGTGATGCTGTAGAGGGAGAGGGTGTTCCTATCCGGGTGGATGTGGTCCATATTCAGGGTGTTAAGTTGGAATATCAGACGATTGGAGATGCCTCCCCGGCTTATGTGCCGCCGTATAAGATCACCTACGCCTTGACCAAGGATGCCTTTGTTACGATCGAGATTTATGATCGAAAAGATATGAGTTTGGTCAAGACGATAGTCCATGAAACTCCCCATCCTGGAGAATCGTTGAACCGAAGTATGACTAATACCTATGCCTGGGATGGAAAGGATTCATCCGGACGAAGTGTCCCTAATGGTGTGTATCGATTTGTCATTAAGGCGCAAGAATTTAGAGATGAACCGACCGATAGGGCGATCTGGGCCAGTGCGGAGGGTATTGCGGTTGATGTGCTTCGAATACTTGATGTTTCGGCCAAAAGTATTACATCTGAGAACCCCTTAGCAGAGATAAACTATACTTTGACCGGCCCTGGTTTTGGCGGTGATGGAACCAGTGGCGGCAAGGTGACCATAAATATCTATACCCCCGGGACACTTATTGACACCTACGGTAATGTTAGTAAGGGAGAATTGATTAGAACCATAACCGGTTTCAGAAGTCAAGGGACGAATACCGAAACCTGGGATGGTCGGGGTCCGAAGGGGAAGTTTCTTGACAGCGGTATTTACCCCTTTACCATAACGGCGGAAGATGGTTTTGGCAATTTAGCCGTTGATGCGGAGGGAAATGATGGCCCCATTCATGGCTCCATTTCGGTTAACAGGGAGCCGGCAGAGATTCGGATATTAAATCTTTCGGTGAAAGGTATCTCTGCGGTAGGGGATAGGGCTGAGATATCCTATACCCTGGAAGGAAAGGGATTGGATGCGACCGGGGGAGTAGAGGTAAATATTAATATTTATGAGCCGCAAGCGACTATCGAGGCTGATGGAAGCGCGACCGGCGGGGCCTTAGTCAGATTGCTTAACTTTTACCACGAAGTTGGCCCTCAGACTGATAAATGGGATGGCCGGAATATGACGGGTAACCGGGTGGAGGAAGGTATCTATCCCTTTATCATTACGGCGGAGATTCCAGAGATGCAGATATGGACAAGGGGTCATATCGCCGTCTCCTGGGTGGAAGAACCGGTTGGCCCAGAGGATATCACTAAGCCGGTAATTGTCTATACCATTCCGTCTGATGGCGTTGCCCTGGCTACTTATATTTCAAAAGTCTCGGCTTACTTGCAGGATGAAGGCGGGTCAGGGCTAGATCTGGTGGCTTCAAGTATCAGCCTGCGTGACTCAAGCGGAGGCGCCATTAGTGGGACCAAAGAAACAGATGCCGCCGGAACAGTAACCCTTCGTCTTTACAGTGAACTGAGCAACGCGGGTAAATATACCATGGAAGTGACAGCCATAGATAAGGCCGGTAATCAGGCGACAAAGGCGGTTCAATTTACCTTGACTGAGGAAGCGGTAAGCGCGCTGGGCATCCAGGAGGTCTATTCTTATCCTAATCCAGCTAAAAAGCAGAACCCTAATATTCACTATAAGCTGCCTTCTGCCGCTGCCGTGACCATTAATATCTTTACCCTGATGGGTGATCTGGTGAAAACGATTGAACTCGGATCGCAGGAAGCCGGAGAGAAGTCTCAAGAATGGGATATCAAGAATGATGACGACGACCTGGTAAGCTCCGGGGTTTATATCTATACTATTGAAGCGGCCGGCATGGATACGGTGAAAGGGAAGATGATAGTTATTCGGTGAAGTACCGATGTTGCAACTATAGTGCTTAAGAAAAAGATTTTGGGGTTGGAGTTTAGGCTTTAGCCTTTCATAAATAATGAAATCCTAAAGGATTAACTCCAAGAGTTGAACACCCTGTCTTGAATTCGCTTACCTCAAAAATATTATCTTAAAAGCTATATAGTATAATGGGTTATGAACAGAGAACGGCGTAAAGAGGCTGGTAAGGTGTTTCTTGACTTGTCAAAATATCTTATTACTACTGTAGCTATCGGAAGCCTATTGGTAAAAGGTTCAATAGAGTGGTTACCTGTTATATTAGGAGGACTAATGGCGGTAGTTCTCTTTACCGGCGGGGTAAAAACAATTCCACCAGACAAGGAGGATTAATTATGTGGGCTGTTGTAATACTAGGTGCGATGTTTGTAGTTGTTGCTTTAATTACTCTCAGATATTTTGAAAAACATCCCTAACCAAAAGAGGAGGAATAGATGAAGAAGGCGGTAGGAATAACCTTTCTTTGGTTGATAATTTTAGCTAATGTGGTTTATGCTGATGGAGCCGGAACCACAGGGGCAAATATGATTAGACTCGATCAAGGGGCCAGGGCTGTAGGTCTGGGCGGGGCTTATACCTCTCTGGCCTCGGATTTTACGGCCGTTCATTGGAATCCGGCCGGTTTGGCTGCTATGGAAGGTAGAGAAATTGGCGTCGGCCATGTAGAGTGGATTGAAGATGTGAGGGCTGAATTTATTGGGGGGGCTATCCCTATTGCGGCTACCGGGACAAGCCTTGGTTTTGGAGTTGTTTTAACTAAGGTGGGTGGCCTGGGTGAAAAAAGGAATCAAAGTGGAGGGGTGATTGGTGAGTTAGAGGTGAATAATCGTGTAGCCGGCTTGTCTGTTGGTCAGCGATTAGGAGGTAATATCTTTCTGGGAGCGACTATTAAGCAGATACATGAAGAACTGGATGGTGAAGAAGATTCAGGGCTGGCCTTTGACCTGGGAGGCATTATGCGGCCTGTTCCGGCTTTAAGTCTTGGGCTGGTTATGACTAACCTGGGGGGAGGTTTAAAGCTCCTTGATGCAGCGAGCGATTTACCTCAGACCTTTCGGGGTGGTGTTTCTTATGATTTGAATCAGAAGGCCACCCTGGTATGTGATTTTGAAAAGGCCAAAGACAGTGACCTGCAAATAAGAGGCGGCGTTGAGTTCAGACGGGCTCCTTTTGCTTTAAGACTGGGTTATCAAACCAGGGATAATAAGCATGGTGGTGAGGCAGGTCTTTCAGGCGGGATAGGGTTGTATGATTCCGGAGGCAAGATGTTTGAAGGGATGGTGGCGTATCTCGATTATGCTGCCTCTTCTTTTGGTGATACCTTTGATGCCGTGCATTGGGTGACGTTGAGGGTGGTATTTTAGGTAATAGAAGTAAGAAGTAAGAAGTAAGAAGTAAGAAGTAAGAAGTAAGAAGTAAGAAGTAACTTCTAACTTCTGATTTAGGAGAAGAGATGGACTGGCGAAGAAATCAATCTTTAGTAATTGGGATATTGGGCGGGATAGTTTTATGTGTATTTGCCTACTTTGCTTATATGCACAAGCCTTTGGGCGTAGCCAGACCTGATTGGTGGCAGTTTGCCATTAGGATTGATAATTTAGAAAAACAACTTAATCAAAAGAGGATTAAACTGGAAGAGGCTGAGCGGGTAGCTCAAAGATTGCCGCAGCTTAAAGAGCGTCATGAATTGCTTCAGGAGGAGTTGGCTTACGCTCATGAGAAAATGCCTAAGGAGAAGGAAATGCCGGAGCTGCTCAGGCGTGTAACTGAAGCGGCTGACCAGAATGACCTGGATATTTATCTCTTTCATCCGGAGAAGATTGAGCCTAAGGAGACTTATGATGAGATACCGATTAAGATGGAGCTAACGGGAAATTATCATAATCTGGGTTCTTTCCTGGCTCAGGTAGGGAGCTTGCCGAGGATAGTAACACCTAAGAGACTCAAGATTGAGGAAGAAAAACCAACGCCGGAAAATGCTTATGCTACTATTAAGTCACAGTTAATTATTAGCACTTTTGTCTTCAGAGAAAAATAAATTGGTAGTCTGGTAGTCTGGTGGTCTGGTGCCTGGTCAACTGGTACAGCGCGGCATAAGTTCTCCACTGGTTTTGACAACCAGAGAAGTAACCGTTCACTCCCCCCCTCTGCCAGACGTCATTTCTATAGAACAGGCATGGACGTGAAGGCAGTAAAGTTAAGCGGTTACTCTCTTTCCCTCTACTTCTTCGCCTCATAAAAGGGAGGGGGGAGTGAACGGTTACCCAGAGAAACCAGATTTTTTGAAAGAACATGGTTTCTGAAACTGGTGAACAACTTCCGCCAACGTGTAATAGGTATCCTCTTCAAATCTATTGGTGTATCTGGTTGTAGGTTGTAGGTTGTAGGTTGTAGGTTGTAGGTTAACCGTCACACCAGCGAACCTACAACCTACAACCTACAACTTACAACAGACACCCATTAAATTTGAAGAGGATACTGTAATAGTATTTACCAGACTACCAGACTACCTGTTACCAATTTTGGAGTGAGCAAGACTATGCTGAAAGAACTGACTATTTGTCTTAGCCTGTTTACCTTCATCCTTATAGTTGGATGTGCGGAAGAAGAAGCGCCCCTGTCCCGAAGGGCACGAGGAATTGTTAAAGATAAGGCAACGGCGCCGGCCATCCTTGGCCGGGAAATCATCCGGCCGGCTCCCTCTCTTTATATGTACCGGCCGTTGAATCGTCGTGATCCTTTTAAGGCCCTGATTGCCCAGAGGGAGAAAATAACGGTTACGGCAACAAAACCTAAACCAGCCCAAAAACTTCCTGAGCCAGTGAAAAGAGAGCTTGATATCAGAGACCTTACCCTGGATGGTATCATTTGGGATGCAGAGAATGGAGTTGGCATAGCCCTTCTTCGGAATGGAGAGAACTATGGATTTATCCTGAAAGAAGGGAGATTGTTGGGCAGGAATCAGAAGCGCATGGAAGGTATTTATGGACGAGTAGTCGGAGAAGAAGTGCGACTTGTTCAGGATCAAGCCAAAGTAACCCTTAAGGTTGGGGAGTCAGGTCTAAAAAACAAATAATAAAAAGGAGTGGAAGGAGGAGAGATGATCAGGTTGAATAAAAACTGGTTAATAACCGGATTAATTTTAATATTTCTGATGGGTTTTAAAGGGATAGGGTGGTCCCAGGTAGATATTTTTCACCTGACCGATATCAGGGTGGAAGATTCGGGTAACGAAACCAGGGTGATTATTGTCACTGATAAACCGGTGGGAAGATACTATCCTTTTACTTTGACCGAGCCTCCTTCTATTGTGGTTGATTTATATGAAACAGTATATGCTGTCCCTTCGAAGAAAAAGATAGGAAAGGGCGGTGTGATTGAGGAAATACGTGGGGATCAATATGAAGAGCGAACAGCCCGGGTGGTCCTGGCAGTGACTGAGTTGGTTCCTTATCAGGTGAGTAAACGGGATAATGAAATAGTTCTTGATATTACCAATCCTTATTATAAGGAAAAAGCAGCCGCGGCTGCCCCCAGAATAACAGGGATGATGTTTGATGAGAGCAAAAATGAGGTCATTATTTCGGCTACCACGGCAGTAGAATATAACCATTTCAAGAAGGAAGACCCTCCACGAGTGGTGGTGGAATTTACGGGAGTAGATGTTGATTGGAAAGATAAAGTTGTTGAGGTGGAAAAGGGTGGTGTGACCCAGATCAGGGTCAGTCGCCTTCAGGATAAACCGGTTAAAAAGGTAGGGGTCGTGATCGACCTGAAGGAAAGTTTACCTTATTGGGTTTATAGCCGGGCCAATCAGACCATTGTAGCGATAGAGACGGGAGCCGAAGCTGAGGAGAAAATTTCGCCTGAGATACCTGAGATAGCAGAAGAGGAAGGGGCGACTGAAAAGAAATCTTTGCCTGCCTGGGTAAAACCGGATGAAGCAGTTGTTCCTCCGACTGAGAAAGCGGCCACTGAAAAGAAAGCCCCGTCGGTGCCTGACTGGGTAAAGCCGGATAAAGCAGTTGTTCCTCCGAGTAAAAAAGCGGCCACTGAAAAGAAAGTCCTGCCGGCGCGGGTAAAGCCGGACAAACCGGATAAAGCAGTTGTTCCTCCGAAGAAAGAACTTCCGATAGAAGAAGTAGTAAAGGAAGAAAAAGTAGTCATAGAGGGAAAAAAGCCTCTTATTTCAATGGATTTCAGAGAGGCAGAGATAGGGGATGTGTTAAGGCTTATCTCTCATAAATCTGGGATAAATATTGTGGCCGGAAAAGAAGTGACGGATAAGGTTACCCTCAGACTGGAAGGGGTTACCTGGAGACAGACCCTGGATATGCTGACCAGGGCTTATGGTTATACCTACGTGGAAGAAGAGGGTATTATCCGGGTCGGTAAGGCCTTAGTTAAAGGAAAATTTACTACCCGGATATTTGATTTTGATTATGCTGATGCCAAAGAGATCGCTGATTCGATCAAGCCTCTTTTGACTGAGAAAAAAGGGGATGATCCGGCTGGAGAATTGATCGTAGTGGAGCGGACAAATTCCATCGTTATTAATGATAATCCGGCTGTTATCGAACAGGCCGCCGACCTTATTGCCGGTCTGGATGTGAGAACCCCGCAGGTGATGATCGAGGCCAAGATCGTGGAAGTGACCCTGCGGGATTTTCAGGAGCTGGGGATTGAGTGGCAGAGTGAAGATGAGAAGGGCGCTGGAGAAAAGACCTGGGGAGGGGTAGGAGTTAGTCTGCCTGATAGAGTGACAGCCAGGGCTGCTGAAGAAGAAGAGAAGAAAATAACTGCCGCCGGACCGGGAACTATTACTAAAGATGAGCTGGCAAGCGGTAAAGGGAGTTTTTTTAGGATCGGAACTGTCAGGGGTGAGTTTAATATCGAGGCCAGATTAAATGCCTTAGTAGAAGACGCCAAGGCCGATATCCTGTCCAATCCGAGAATACTGGCCATAGATAACAAAGAAGCCAGGATAATGGTTGGAGATGAATTTCCGATAAAGAAGGTAACGATAAGTGAAGGGAAAATTACAGAGTCGATAGAATATAGGGACCTGGGAATAAAACTTTATGTTACTCCCAAGATCAATTCGGATGGCTACGTGGTTTTAAAGGTTCATCCTGAGGTGAGTGCATTTACGACGTATGCCCTCAATGGCAACCCTATTTTTTCCACGCGTGAGACTGAATCTGAGATCCTGGTTAAAGACGGAGAGACGATTGTTATTGGCGGCTTGATCCAGAATGAAAAGAAAGAGACTATTTCTAAGGTGCCGATTTTGGGTGATATACCTCTGCTGGGGTTGCTCTTTAAAAATAGAAGCGTGTCAGGACAGAAGACGGAGCTTCTTATCTTTATTACCACTACTATTAAGAGAGGCTGAAGTAAGCTTCAGGTGTCAGGCGTCAGGTATCAGGTTTCGCCTGGGATACAACTCGCAACTGTTCCGAAAAGGTTGAAAGATATAGCTCTTAAGATAAATATTTTGGGGTAAGCGAATTCAAGATAGGCTATGTAGCTTTCGGAGTTAATCCTTTAGGATTTCATTAGTTATGAAAGGCTAAAGCCTGAACTCCAAAGGATAGCCAACCCCAAAATCTTTTTCTTAACCACTATAGAATAATCCGTCTTTAAGTATAAATTCACGGGATAACGTAAACGTAGGGGAGGCTTTGTCCTCCCCTATTGCTTTAAAGAAACCAGGTTTCTTCAAGAAACCTGGTTTCTTTGACCTTTGACGCGATATTGGTTCCTTGCCATTCACCAGTTGCCCGGATGAACTTTTTAATTAGACTTATTGCTACAGGTTTTTACACCGGTTACGCTCCTTTTGCTTCAGGAACAGTAGGAAGTGTCGTTGGGATTCTGCTATATTTGTGCTTCAATTTGCCTGGCAGCCGGCTATATTTGTTGAGTCTGGCGATCTGTCTTATCGGGGGGATATGGATTTGCAGCCGGGCAGAGGAGATTTATAACGAAAAAGATTCATCCCTGATTGTCTGGGATGAGGTTACCGGGTATCTGGTGGCTATGTTTGGCCTGGCCCCCACTTTATCTAATATTATGATTGCCTTTGTCATATTCAGAATTATGGATATTGTAAAACCGTATCCCATTCACCTCACCGAACGACTACCAGGTGGCTGGGGGATAATGTTAGATGATGTGCTGGCCGGCCTTCTAACTAATGTTACTATTCGAGTGGGAGTAATATTAGTCGGGCCTTGATCATCGTTTGGGCCACTCAAGTTGAAAATGGGAAATGGGAAATTAGGAAATGGGAAGTATCTTGATTTACTTCCTAATTTCCCATTTCTTACTTCCTATTTTTAAATGGCCGAAACGATGAGCAAGGCCGACTACTGAGTAAGGGGTGATTGAATGGAGATAAATTGCGGAGTACTTATCGCTGGAGGAAAGGGTGTGCGGGCCTACCCGGCTACGTCATTTATTACCAAGCCTATGTTGGAAGTAGCAGGCAAGCCCTTGATTCAAAGGAATGTAGAAGTTCTACGTGATAGTTTGGGACTTAGAGAGATCTACATTGTTATTGGCTACTTAGGAGAACAGATCAAGGGCTGTTTAGGGGACGGTTCTAAATTTGGGGTAAATATTACCTACATCCAGGATAATGTAATGAAAGGACTGGCCGAGGGACTTTATTGGGTCAGGGATTATGTAAAGGGACCTTTTATAACTGTTCTGGGAGACGAGCTCTATATCGGTTCTAATCATAAAGCAATAAGGGCCTTTAATTGGAATGAGTTTAGCGCTGTTTGTGCTTTAAAGGAAACCAATCTTCCTCAGGAGATCAAGAAGAATTATGGGGTGAAGATAGAGGGAGACCGGATCCTTTCCTTGATTGAGAAACCAACTACTGTGACCAACAAATATCTTGGATGCGGCACTTATATCTTTTCTCCCCTTAACGAGGAAGTTTATTGTCCGGTTGCTTTTTATGATTTTTGTGGCCTATGGCTGTGGGCCACCTTCATCTCCCACCCCTGCGCCTGAAACGCCTGCACCCACATCTGCACTGCCTGCAGAGGGGCTATCGCCGTCTGCCCCACCAGAGAAAGGAGGTCAAACAATGCCTTTTGAACTGAGAAGCACCGCATTTACCCCAGGGGAGCCGATTCCCACTAAGTATACCTGTGACGGTGAGGATATCTCGCCGCCGTTGCAGTGGAGCGATCCACCCCGGGATACTCAAAGCTTTGCCCTCATCTCCGATGACCCGGACGCGCCGGCAGGCGACTGGGTTCACTGGGTGCTCTACAACCTGCCGGCTAAAACCCGTACTTTACCGGAGGACGTCCCCCCTGACGGTGACCTGCCGGACGGCAGCCGACACGGCAAGAACAGTTGGCGGCGGCTGGGCTATGGCGGCCCCTGTCCGCCCGGCGGCACTCATCGCTACTTCTTTAAACTCTATGCCCTGGATACCGTACTCAACTTAGCCGCCGGCGCAAGTAAGGAACAGTTGCTCCAGGCAATGAAGGGACATATCCTGGCCAGGACAGAGTTAATGGGGATATACTCCAGGCAGTAGCGGACAAGTATTTACCTTCCCGAAGGCCCGAAAGCTTCGAGCTTTCGGGAAGGTCGGATCAAAGGAGGTAAATTTTAGAATAAGATGTCATCACTGGATAAAATTATCGAGTCCGGAGAGAATTTTTATACGGAGTTTAAGCGAGAGATGGAACATCCCGATAAGATAGCGGCTGAGATAGTTGCTTTTGCCAATGTTGAGGGGGGGATGATCATATTTGGAGTAGATGATGAGGGGGAAATCTATGGTGTTGAAGAACCGAATCAACTTGAACAACGAATCAACAATATCCTGCGGACTAATTGTATCCCACCCTTAACCGGGGATATTGAAAAAAAGCAGCTAACCGGCAAGACTATTCTGATTCTTCATATCCCTAAAGGCAGTGATAAACCATACAAAACCAACAGAGGAGTATATTACGAAAGGGTGGGAACATCCAGGCGAGAGGTAACCAGGGAGGAATTGGCCAGACTGTTTCAACAGGCAGGAATGCTCCATTATGATATCTTGCTGGTAGAAGACACCTCACTGGAGGATTTGGATTTAACCAAGGTTCGGGAGTATTTCAGGAAATTTGTCGATATTGATATAGATAGACTGGATGTTCCGCTCTCTCTTTTTTTGAAGAACGCCAAGATACTGGGCAAAAAAGAAGACAGATTCCTGGCCACGGTAAGCGGCATCCTGATGTTTGGCAAGCAGCCTCAAGATGCCCTGTATCAAAGCGGTATCTCACTTGCCAGATATGAAGGTACAGTGATATCAGAGAGGCTTCTGCATCACCAGCATATCACTGGCACTCTTCCTGAGCTTATTACCAAGGCTAATAGTCTGGTTAATGAATACAATCGGACATCTTCCATCATTAAGGGTATGAAACGGATAGAATCAAAGAAGTACCCTGACGTGGTTTTGAGAGAGGCTGTTATTAATGCGGTGGCACATAGAAATTACAGCCTATCGGGTAAGCGTATCCGGATATTTATCTTTGATGATCGGATAGAGGTGCGAAGCCCTGGCAGGTTGCCTAATACAGTTACTTTGGAATCTATAAAGATAAGTGATTCCTTTGCCAGAAATCCTGTTCTGGTCAAATACCTGAATAATTATGGATTTATCGATGACCTTGGTCGAGGGGTTCCCCTTATGATACATAAAATGGAGGAAATAGGCGGGGAGACGGAACTCGAGATCGTAGGTGAAGAGTTCATTGTGACCCTACGAGCGCCGGAAGATTAAAGGCGGTTGGTAGTTATCCTTTACACTTTTTCCTGAGATTAGGGCGAGAGAAACCAGGTTTCTTCAAGAAACCTGGTTTCTGGGTCTGTGCGCTTCACCCCAAAAGTGTAAAGTTGCTATTTGGGCGCTTTGAAACGATGCCCCATTTTGTTTCAAGGAGACGGAATGAAGATTGAAGGTGTCATATGGAATAGAGATGTGGTGGACAAACTTGCTTTCAAGCACCAGGTTGAAACTGATGAGGTCGAGGAGGTGCTCGATAGCAAACCAAAGTTCCGCTTCGTGGAAAAAGGAGAACAAAAGGGCGAAGATGTATACCTGGCTCTGGGACAAACCGATGCGGGACGGTACCTGGCTGTACTCTTCATCTACAAGAAGACGAAAGAAGCATTGATATTGAGTGCCAGAGACATGGAGAGAAAGGAGAGAAGGCAATATGACAGAAAGTAAGCTTAGGTCCATACCCCATTTTGCCTCCCTCGATGAGCTTGTGGAGTTTTTTGAAACCCACGATTTGGGTGAATACTGGGAACAAATGCCCGAAGCCCACTTCGAGGTGGACATCAAGAGACGGACGCACCTGTTCGCTCTTGACGAGGAGATTGCCGATAAGCTGACCGAAATCGCTTTATCGAAGCAAGTCCCGTCGGCGGTGCTTATTAATTCCTGGTTGAGGGAGAAGCTTCTGGCACAAGCATAGATTAGAAGAGGACATAATGCTCAAAGGAAAAGAGGTTATTTTAGGAGTTACAGGTAGCATTGCGGCCTATAAGTCGGCTGAGATTGTCCGGGAGTTAATCAAGCAAGGGGCCAAAGTCCAGGTAGTGATGACTAAAGCGGCGACGGCCTTTATCACCCCTCTCAGCTTGCAGACACTTTCCGGCCGGACGGTAATCACCGATCTATTCTCTTCCCCATCAGCCTGGGAGATAGAACATGTATCTCTGGCTGAACGGGCTGATCTTATCCTGATTGCCCCGGCTACGGCTAATATCATCGGCAAGATCGCCGGCGGGATTGCCGATGATATGCTTTCAACCCTTGTTCTGGCCGCTCGCTCGCCCATCCTGATTGCCCCGGCGATGAATGAGGCCATGTACGAAAACCCCATCCTGAAGGCCAATATTGAAAAACTCAAAAACCATGGGTTTTGCTTTATTGAGCCTGAAGAAGGAGACCTGGCCTGTGGAAAGAAGGGCAAAGGAAGGCTGGCCTCAATTGAGACAATAATAAGGGGTGTCTTAACTGCAATCCGAAATCCGCAATCCACGGAACAGTCCGCAGTCCACAGTCCACAGTCCACAGTAGGCAGTCCGCAGGCCATCGACCGTGGACTATTCCGCAATCCGAAATCCGAAATCCGAAATCGGAAGATACTGATTACGGCCGGACCTACTCAGGAGCCAATAGATCCGGTGCGCTACATCAGCAATCCATCCTCCGGCCGGATGGGTCTGGCCTTAGCCGAAGCAGCCCACCGGCAGGGAGGAGAGGTGATCGTAGTTACCGGCCCGATTGCCCTTGAGCCACCCCCTGGTGTAACCACCATCAGGGTACAAACGGCCCAACAGATGCGCGAGGCGGTCATGGAACATTTCTCCTCGGTTGATATTTTTATTTCGGCTGCTGCTGTCTCTGACTACCAACCTGAAAAATCAGCTAAAGAGAAGATCAAGAAGACTAAGGATCGCTTAACTCTGGAACTGGTAAAGACGCCGGATATTCTGGCTGAGGTGGGTCAAGTCAAAGGCGAGAACCAAATTGTAGTTGGTTTTGCGGCCGAAACAGAGGATCTGGAACAAAACGCCCGGAAGAAACTGGAGGAGAAGGATCTTGATCTCATCGTGGCCAACGATTTAACCCGGGAAGGGGCCGGCTTTGGAGGCGAGACAAACATGGTGACTATGATTACCAGGAGTGGTGAAGTAATTAAGACGCAGAAGTTGCCCAAAATCGAGGTGGCTGAAGCCATACTTGAGCAAGTAAGCAGGATTAGTAAGCGTTCAGGTATCAGGTCTCAGCCAAAACCTGATACCTGATATACTCAGCACGGTCATAAATAGTGATTTTGAATAGGTTGTAAGTTGTAGGTT
>JASEGY010000150.1 GCA_030019105.1 bacterium
CGGCAATTCGACCGGCCCGCAGCGGCCATGGTATGATAAATGGTCCTGGGCACCGCCGGAGTTGGAATATCCCTGCGGCCATAGTGTCCTTGAAGTCTACGATGCTACTCCCAGGTTCGTCTGGAGAAGAGACGGGCAGGTACCGCAGTATCACCTCCAGATATCTGAGCGGCCGGATTTTCTTTATCCACTTGAATTCGAGGTGAATGCCCTGACGACCAGCGACACTATGTCTTTTGATGTGCCGGATACCCTGGCCCTTACGAGTAATCCTGATGGGAGCTGCAAAAGGTATTATTGGCGGATCGGAGTGCTCTGGGGCGACAAGGTAGCCTGGAGTCAATGCTGTTACTTCTCGATTTGTCCGCCTCAGCTTAATACTCCCCAGGATGGATGGATGACCACCTGTCAAAGACCGGAATTGGAATGGGAGATGGTCTACTCATATTTCCCTGATAATGAAAACACCCCGAGCATTTCTGTTCCTTACTTTCGGCTTCAGATAGATGATGATCCAAAATTCTTCACCCCTGTTGTGGATACCTTTACTGATACGGCGCCTTTTTATCCAGGTGAATATCCGGCCGGGGTCTATTTAGAACCTGGAGATAAGTGGGAAGGAGGATTGCAGCTTAGAAAAGATGGCATCTATTACTGGCGGGTTATGGCTTATGAAGAAGGCTACACCAAGCCGTTTAGCAACTGGAGTAAAGTGGGGAGCTTCCAGATTACTCGGCCAATCCTGGTCTCACCGGTCAATGGCAGCGCCACTAACAATCCTAAACCGACCTTCAACTGGGAGCCTGTCGGGTGTGATTACAATAACAGGTGTTACGATACCAACGATACCTACTTGTTCCAGCTCTTTAACTACAACGGTGAAGATACCCCAACCCCACTCTATACGGCCATTATTACTCATCCTAACCACAGCTATACCCCGGACACCTCTTTACCTGAAGGGACCTACTGGTGGCGAATCAGGGGCTACGATAACACCGATACCTGCAGCACCTATTGGAGTGATCTGTGGAAGGTGATCATCGACCGGATAGACTATCCGCCGCCGGACGCCCCCACCCTGGTTTATCCTGCTTGTAACAGCACGGAAAGAATAAACGATCCGCAATTTATCTGGACTGAAGTGGCTGATCCGCATACTGAAACAGCCAATGCCGTTGTCTACCAGATCCAGATCGACCGTGACCGGTCTTTTTCTATCGCTGATTCCGAAGATGTGGACATCGACGACACTACTACCGCTACGACTTACAACCTTACAGACTTGCCTGACGGGACCTATTTCTGGAGGGTAAGGGCCATTGATCCCAGTAATAATAACTATCCCGGCAACTGGAGTGAATGCTGTAGCTTTGTCCTTGATACCACCGGGACAAAGGCCCGCTTGATTTATCCCGGGGCAAAGGCCGAGTTTTGCAGCCGGCAGTTCCATATCAATGACTGCACCCCGACCTTGGAGTGGGTTGATCTGCCTCCTCACGGGGCCAGGCCGAACGGTCTGGATGAACCGCCGGCGGTGACCTATCAGGTTCGAGTCATCAATAAGAATGCCGGTGTTTATACCGGAAATGCGATTTATCTTCCCGGCAGTGATGCCAATGGTTGGGTCTCTGTTGGAACCAACCATAGCTTTACCACCACTGTCTGTCTGCATGACTCAGATACTGATGGGGATTTCTATTGGTGGGAGTTGCGGATAACCGACGAGGCCGGTAATGCCTGGTCTGACTCCCTGGCCTTCATTGTAGACACCAGGCCGCCAACTACTCCCCAGGACTTGTCTGATACACCGCAAGATGGCGATTACGTGGCTGATCCGACTCCAACCTTTATCTGGAACGAAGGCGATACCGGCTCTCAAACTGCCTGGGTAGACTGGAGCTCTACGGCGGCCCTATATCTTCCGGGAGGAGTATATACTCCCGGCGCTGGAGATGCTGATCCGCCTCCTGGGGTTGCCTGGGTAATCAGCCACGGCAGCGAACTCCGGTATGATTTTCAAATTGCTCCGATGAAATCAGGCTGGAGTTCACCAGTGGTTGACGTAACCGAATTGACCGAACCGACTTACACGGCTTCTTTACCGGACGGTCAATATATGTGGCGGGTCAGAGCCAGGGATTGTGCCGGCAATTATAGTCCGTGGAAGACCCAGGTATTTGTCATCGATACAGTTCCGCCCTGTACCCCGGAACTGCTTTCTCCGTCCAACGGGATCGCTCTGGCTGATACCACCCCGCTCTTTGACTGGGATGATGTTATTGATCCCAATATTATCAGCTACCGGATCGAGGTCGATACTGAGGTAAGCTTTACTGCTCCGCTGGTTATTGACCATTGGAATACCGGAACACCACCGGTTTCCCAATATCAAACAGCCGATTCCGAGGCCCTGGATAACCGGGTGATCTACTACTGGCGGGTAACCGCCTATGATAAGGCCGGGAATGCCTGCTGGAGCCAGGTCTGGCGATTCAACCCTGAAATGGGACTGCCGGATGATCCTGATCTCCTGGCGCCTGCCGGCTGCCTTAGCTACCGGAATGAGGGATATGCGGTTGAGCCGGATGTCTCGCCCAGTGTCTTCACAGGAACCAGTGGATCGCTCAGCCGGCCCTTTGACCGGACCAGACCAACCTTCTACTGGGAGGATACTGATACTGACCAGCGAACTATATCTTACATCTTCGAGTTGACTAAGGGCAAGGATGCCGGTGATCCGGACTTTCTACATGCAGATATTTCTGTCTCAGGGCTGACCGAATCAGGATACACCTTACCCGAGGCCTACAAACTTTCCGAAGGCCACTACTACTGGCGGGTAATAGCGCTCGATGACGCCGGGAACCAGAGCGCTGGGGCCAAGATGCTGGCCTTCACCGTTGATCTTACCCCGCCGGATATGCCCGTTTATTCATCTCCGGACGAGGGGGCCTTCCTCAACGATGATACCCCGACCCTGGATTGGGATGAGCCGGAGCCTTACGATCTCAGGTATCAGCTCCAGATCGATGATGACCCTGACTTCTCCTCACCTATTCTGGATATCGACGACTTTGAGTCTTCCCTGGCAGGCAGAGAAGAACCCTTAGACGGCAGCAGTACAGGTTACATCCACGGCAGTCAATACACGGTCACCCCGGCCCTGCCGGAAGGAACCTATTCCTGGCGGGTGCGGGCCATGGACTGCGGGGGCAACATCTCTGAGTGGAGCCATACCAGCCCCTACCGGAGATTCACCATTGACACCACCGCCCCGGACGCCCCTAACTTAGTCTCGCCAGCAGATTACGACATCACCAACGATATTACTCCAACCTTCACCTGGCAGCAGGTGGTTGATTCTAAAAGCTACCATTCCTCAGAGTTGTCAGGTAATTTTGTCAACTCAGACTACTGCGATACGGTCTGCTACCTCATTCAGATCGAGACAGACGGCAGCTTAAATAATGGCGATGAGACGGGAGATGTTTTTAATCAGACCATCGAATACTCCAATGATCCGAGAGATCCCCACGATGTCTATTACCCGGAGATGTTCCAGGTATTAGACGGCCGAATGAGCTTTACGCCGGCTATTCTACCGAATATTGGCGCCGGCAAGACCTTTTTCTGGCGGGTAACGGCCATTGACTGCGCGAAAAATGAATCCACCTGGTCAGAGATTCGGGCCATCAGGATCGATTCGCATATACCTGCCTGTCCTACCTTAGTCTTGCCGGATGACGGAACCTACACCAATGATCCTACCCCCTTCTTTGATTGGTCGGATGAGGGACCGAGCCGGTCTGGCAGGCCGAGCCGGCCTGGCGGATCAGCCTACGAGGATGAAGGCACGGGGCCAGGCATAGACAAGATCACCTATCAGATTCAGGTTGACAACAACATCGACTTCTCCAATCCGGAAGTAGATGAGTGGGTAAATGTCTCCAGCTACGTCCCTACCGTGGTCTTGCGAGACGGAACCTACTACTGGCGGGTTAGCGGAATAGATGAGGCCGGCAACGGAGCAGAGGAGCAAGGGGGCAGAGGAGCAAGGGAGGGTTGCTGGTCAACCGATATCCGGCAGATTCATATTGATACTGGTAAGCCGAGTTTCTGTCCTGACTGTAATACCCCCCAGTTAGTCACCCCTTGGGATGGTCAATGCCTCAATGATGCTACCCCTATCTTTGACTGGGATCCGATCGGTGATCCTTCCGCCCCAATTGTCTACACCTTGCAGGTAAGCGACGATCCCCGGTTCTCTGATCCCCTGGAAATAAACATCAGCGAGCTGCCCTTTGAGCCATTGATGGAGTTCCGGACGAATGGAGTTCCCAGCCTTCAGAATATCGCTAACACCCGCTGGCCGATTGACCGGAATGGCGACGGCCGGTTCAACATTACTGAAGCCGACTACGAGGCTTACAATGGTCAGTTCGGCAGCCGCTTTGACGGGGTGATGAGTGGATTAAATGCCTTGCCTGAAGGCGACTACTACTGGCGGGTCAGGGCGACTGATCAGGCCAACAATCCCACGCCCTGGAGTTCGGCGGCTGAATTTAAGGTCGATCTGACTCCTCCGGCTATGCCTGCCCTGGTTTCACCAGCTAAGGTAAATCAGGTAGTGAATGATCAGGCTCCAACCCCCCTTACCGATCGAACACCAACCTTCCGCTGGACAGAGGTGTTGGACGCAATGGCCTATCTCTTCCAGCTCGATCGGGATTCGGATTTTTCGTCACCTGAGGTGGAAGTCGAAATAGTTGAGCCTCAATATATCTTGCCGGAGGAATATGCCCTGATTCCGGGTGAGATATACTACTGGCGAGTAGCCGCACTTGATTGCGGGGGCAATAGATCAGACTTCAGCGGGGCATGGTCTGTCCGTAAGACAGCCACCTTTGTCAACCGCATCATGGATGATGTCCCACCTTATGATGACCGCATCTATGAAGAGGATGCAGTCTGGGACATCTCCCATTCGCCTTACATCATTGAAGACCTGGTTCAGGTGCAGCCTGGAGTGACTCTGACCATTGAGCCGGGCGTTGAGGTCCTTTTCAGGTCATTCTCTACTATGCCTGATCCTGACCAGCCCCCTGAGCTGATCATCCAGGGAACCATGATCGCAGCCGGCAGAGCGCCGTCTCCTGAAGGCGCTCTGCCGGAGTCCCGGATTACCTTCAGCGCCTGGGCCAGACCGGACGGGAAGGTCTATTACCCTCAGGCCGGTGACTGGGGCCGGATCAAATTCGAGGAAACCTCTAATGGCTCAATCCTGAACTATGCCGATATCAGTTACGGCGGTTGGTATGAGGATGGCCTGGGCGAATATCACCGGGGCAACATCGAGGTCTATGGCACTGAGGTCGTCATCGACCACATCCGAAGCACTCACTCGGCGGCCTACGGGATACTTTACAGTGACAGAAACCAGGTTTCTTCGAGAAACCTGGTTTCTACTAACGCCATGAAGCCGACTATCACCAATTCGGAATTTACCGACAACCAATTAGATGGGGCTGATTTCAAGATAGCCGATGGGGCCATCACCATTAACAACTGTGAATTTGCCCGAAACGGCCGCTGGGGCATCCTCAATGAGGGTAACTACTACGTGGGCAATAACACCGAGCTCGTTGTGACCAACTGTAACATTCACGACAACGGGATCAAACCAACTGACCGGGATGGGGCAGTTGGCGGAATATACTCCACCGGCACCGCCTCGGAGATCATTACCGATAATACAATCCGGAACAACGCCGGCTGGGCCACCATCAAGGGACAACATCGACTGGGGGACTGCGTGGGTGGCTACATTATCGAGAACAATGAGATCAGCGGCAACAATCATAATGCTGTCCGGATCGATGCGACCAACCACTGCCTGGATACGGTCTGGAATGCCTCAGTGCCCTTAGTTGTCCAGCGGATTATTGTTGAGGAAGATGCCATCCTGACCATTATGCCCGGCAGCATCGTCAAGTTGAGCGGGAGAGCGGGGGAGCAGGGGAGCGGAGGAGCAGGGCTGGAGATCAGAGGGAAGCTGATTGCTGACGGTGATCCAGGGGGCAATCTCCATGCCTTCTACCTTAATCCGCAATCCGCAATCCGCAATCGGAACAATCCGAAGTCCGAAATCCGAAATCGGAACAATCCGCAATCCGCAATCCGCAATCGGAAATCCGGCTGGATGATTGGGCCGAAAACTTCATCGTCTTCACCTCCTACTTTGACGACGAATTTGGCGGAGATACTAACTGCGATGGGGACCAGCCGGTCAACCGAATAGCGGATGACGGCGACTGGCAGGGCATCCTCTTCTCCGATTCAGCCTCGGATGAGTCCATCATCAACCGGGCGATTATCCTCTATTCTGAAGATGGCCTTGAGCTGCACAATGCCTCACCGACTATTACCAACAACAAGATCGCCTACAACACCTACCGGGCGATTGCGGTAAGGGAGAACTCCGATCCCCTGATCGAGAGACGATAGTAGTTAGTGATACTGCCTGGAAAAAATTAGAGGAGGAGGAAGCGCCGCCAGATTGGATGGAGATTGACTTTGATGATTCCGGCTGGGAAACAGCCACTATTGATCCGGATGATCACCCCAGACCTCCAAAAGACTGGCTTCCTGAAACAGAGGCTCACTGGCTGGAACGTTCCAGATGGGAATGGAAGGAGAGGGAGACAGCTTATTACCGGAAAGAATTCTTTATCGATCCACCCCCGCTCAGAAATAGCGGAGATAGACTTCTCTCGTGGCAAATCACGGCCCCCTTGCGCCTCTCGGCGGTGCTTGACTATGAAATCTACGTCAATGGACAATTAATAGGTAAAAATGAAGATGGTGTCGTGACCTTTAATCCGGGTGAAACCTATCAGCTTGACTCTTCATTGAATATAATTACCGGCCAAATTGAACCCTACCTGAGACAGGGCAAGAATATAATTGCCGTAAAAGTTAAGGCCCCGCTGGAGATTGAGTTAAGTTACTGCCGGATACGATATGCCGGAACCGGTGTTACAGCCACCTTGATCGGCCCGACTATCCAGAATTGTCATATCTTTGAGAATAATATTGGAATAGAAGGAAGCCAGGGGGCTTCCATTCAGATAGAACGGGTAAGGATAACCGACAACCGGATCGGTCTCTTTTTTGAAAACTTCCCCCAGCCTTATCCTGGTGGAAGGGAAAAGATTCTCCGTATTAAGGGATGTGAAATTACAGACAACCTTGATTTTGGCCTCCTCAACCTGGATGAATCCTACACGATTGATGCTGAAAATAACTACTGGGGAGATGAAACAGGCCCCAGAGATGATTCACCGGCCAGGCCACTTTATAATCCGTTCGGGGCAGGAGACAGAGTAAGCGACTTTGTTGATTATCTCCCCTGGGCAAAAGGCCTGCATAGTCCTGTGGCCGAGGCCGGCCCGGATATTACTACCGGGGTTGGAACACTGGTCATTCTTAACGGCAGTGGCAGTTGGGACCCGGATGGAGATCAACTGAGCTACTTCTGGAGCCAGGTGGCCGGCCCTGAGAGGGTCTTTCTGGAGGATGCGGTTCAACCTGAATTCACTCCTCAGACTGCGGGTGAATATATCTTCCAGTTGGTGGCGGTTGATGAAACAGGACATTTCTCTGCGCCGTCTGCAGTCAAAGTGGAAGCAGCGCCATCATCTCAGATAGAATTGAGGTTTGATCAGCCAACTTACACCAAAGCCGGCGGGCCGAGCCGGCCTGGCGGGGAAGAGTTTGAGGTAGGAATTGAGGTTGGAGACAAGCAGCATCCCGTATCCGACCTCTTTGGCCTGGCCTTTAAAATTACTTGCTCCCCTTCTGAGGGCCTTGAGGTGATTGAAGTTATCCCCGGTTCTTTCCTTGACCCCGACCCAGGGAGGTTAGTTTTTAACGCGGAGTATGCAGCCGGGCGAATAGAAGCCGCTCTTTCCCGAAAAAAGGGCATCCATTCAAAGGGGGTATCCGGATTTGAGCCAGGCAAATCAATAGTCAAACTGAAACTCAAACT
>JASEGY010000151.1 GCA_030019105.1 bacterium
CAACTTACAACTTACAACTTACAACAGATACCCATTAAATTTGAAGAGGATACGAGGAGATGGTTATTTATGCCTAATCCAAAGATACTTCTCATAGACGATGATCCCAATACCGTTGCCGCCATCCATATGGGTTTACAGTCCAGAGGATATGAGGTAATCGATGCCTTGAATGGGCAAGAAGGCCTGGTAAAGTGCGAAGCATGGAATCCGGATCTGGTTTTGTTGGATCTTAAGATGCCGGAAATAGACGGGATAGAGGTCTTAAAGAGGTTAAAACAATCCCAACCGGAGATCCCGGTGGTGATACTTACCGGCTACGGCACGGTCAAAACGGCCGTAAGGTCTATGAAAGAGGGGGCCTATGATTATCTGTGCAAACCTTCTTCGCCTGATGAAATAGATCTGATGATAAAGAGGGTGATGGAGTATAATAGGTTGGTCCGGGAAAATAAGAACTTAAGACAGCAGCTTCGGACAAAATACACCTTTAAAAACATGGTAGGAAATAGCGCCGGAATCCAGGAAGTCTACCAGATTATGGAAAGGGTGCTTAATATTGATTCCACTATTCTGATCACGGGTGAGACCGGCACCGGCAAGGAAATGGTGGCTAAGGCCATCCATTATAGCGGGAACAGGGCGGAACAGCCTTTTTATGCCCTTAACTGCGCCGGTATGCAGGAACAATTGTTAGAGAATGAACTCTTCGGTCACGAAAAAGGCGCCTTTACCGGAGCGGACAGGAAGAAAACAGGCCTTTTTGAGGCCGCGGACAGAGGGTCTTTATTTTTGGATGAAATCTCGGAAGCCAGTTACAGCATTCAAGCCAAGCTCCTGAGGGTCCTGCAAGGCAAAGAGTTCATTCGCTTAGGAGGGCTGAAACCAATCAAGGTGGATGTTCGCCTGATGGCAGCCACAAATATAGATCTGGAAAAAGCAGTTGCAGAAGGGAGATTTAGAGAAGACCTCTTTTATAGATTAAATGTCGTGCCTATTCCCTTGCCTCCCCTTAGAGAACGAAAGGACGATATCCCTCTTTTAGCCGACTATTTCTTAGAGAGGTATAATGAGAAATTGAACAGGGAGATAAGCTCATTTTCAGAGGAGGCTATGGATCTTTTAATGAGCCATTTCTGGCCGGGAAATGTGAGAGAATTAGAAAACGCGGTTGAGCGGGCGGTTGTTTTAACGCAAAAGGATATTATTCTGCCTGAAGACCTGCCTCTTAAGGTAAGAGGTGAACCTATTTCTAAAACCAGCAGGCCTTCAACATATAAAGAGGCTAAAGAGGAGATGCTGGGATCCTTTGATAAAAACTTCGTAATTCAAGCTCTGAAAGAGACGAAGGGCAATGTCACCCAGGCCGCCAGGAGGGTCAATTTACCGAGGGGAAGCCTGCAGAGGATAATGAAGAATTACGGAATAGAATCAAAGGACTACAGATAATGAATTATGAAAAGAATGATCGGAATAGTCTTAGCCGTCATCATTGGTTATAGTTCATTGGCCATGGCTCAAGAGATAGAGGTGAAAAAGGGGGATTCCCTCTGGAAGATTGTGGAGCAATACCTGGGAGATGTGAGGTTGTGGGAAGAGATAGCAGAATATAACCGGTTGAAGAATCCCTCTTTAATCCATCCAGGAGATATAATCAGGATTCCATATTATATCTCAAAGATGAGATTAACCTCTATCTTTGGCGATGTTAAGATTAAGAAGGAAGCGGTGGAAGACTTTGTTAAAGTTGAAGAAGAGACTTCCTTAAGTGTTTTCGACAAGATAGAAACATCTTCAGAATCAAGGGCGGTTTTAGAATTTGAAGATGGGAGTGTGGTCAGGCTAAAACCGGAGACACGGCTCCAAATCGAGAAGGCCCTGATAAACAGGGAGAAGAAAAGCATTATATCTAAATTAAGGATGAGCCTGGGTAAAATATTCCTTGAGCTTAAGCCGGTAGAAGAGAAAAGCAGATTTGAAGTTGAAACCCCGGCTTCTATTTGTGGGGCCAGAGGGACTGAGTTTCGAACTTCACATACCAGGGAAGGCATCTCTCGGGTGGAGGTGTTTGAGGGAAGTATTAAGGCTGAGGCTGGGGGGGAAAGTCTTGAGGTCCCTTCAGGCTATGGAAGCAGTATTGCGGCCGACCAGCCGCCATCAGCCCCCAGGCTGCTTCCCAGGCCGCCTGAATTGATCTCTCCCGGGGATAATATTACCACCCCTAATCAGCGTCCAAAGCTTGAATGGGCTGAGGCGCCTGGAGCTAAAAGTTACCATGTGGAATTAGCCAGAGATAGTGATTTTAACGAGGTGGTTCAGGAGGTAGAATTAGCGGAGACAAATCTAACTACCGTTGGATTGCCTGAAGGTCGATATTATTGGCATGTCTCCTCCATCGATGAAACAAAGCTGGAGGGGGCCTTCAGCCAGGCCAGGTCGATGAATATTATTAATGAGATGGGGGTATCATTCCAGCCTAATCGACCGCCACAGGAAATAGGAGGGAAAAGTTTTGTCTCGGAATCGTGGGGCTTTACCGTAGGTTTGCCCGAAGAAACCAGTGCAGCCGGGATCGAAGTTAACGTTGATGGAACAGGATTTAAAAAGTATGAACTGCCGTACTCCTTTAAAAAGGAAGGGGCGCATCAGATTGAATATCGAGCCGTAGATGTCTTCGGCCGGCCGGGGCCGGTCCAGAAAATTGAGGTATTTCTTGATGCTGCTCCCCCGGAGATGGATATCATCTGTGACAGGCTGATAGAGATTGAGTCTGCATATCTTGCCCCTCTCGAAGCTGTGTTTAGCCTCTCGGCCGAAGATAGGCTCACCGGCGTGAATAAGATCCTGGTCAAGGTCGATCAAGGGGATTTCAGGGAATATCAATGGCCGTTTTTAATGGAGGCCCCGGGTTTGCATACCATCAGTTACAAGGCGATAGACGGGGCAGGGAATTGGTCGGATGAAGAGGAGTTTCAGGTAATTACTGACGCTGCTCCTCCGGAGATGGGGATCCACTGCGAGAGGATGATAGAGCACGAATCTAAATACGTTGCCCCTCTGGAGGCTATGTTTAGTCTCTCGGCCAAAGATAAGCTCACCGGCGTGAATAAGATCCTGGTCAAGGTCGATCAAGGTAATTTCAGGGAATATCAAGGGCCGTTTTTAATGGATGCCCCCGGTTTGCACACCATTAGTTACAAGGCGATAGACGGGGTAGGGAATTGCTCCGAAGAAGAGGGATTTCAGGTAATAATTGATGCTGTTCCTCCGGAAACAGAGATCAACTGCGAGAGGATGATAGCGCATGAGTCTAAATATTTTGCCCCTCTGGAGGCTGTGTTTAGTCTCTCAGCCGGCGATAAGCTCACCGGCGTGAATAAGATCCTGGTCAAGGTCGATCAAGGTGATTTCAGGGAATATCAAGGGCCGTTTTTAATGAATGCTCCAGGTTTACACACTATTAGTTATAAAGCAGTAGATGAATTAGGGAATTGCTCCGATGAAGGAGAGCTTCAGGTAATTACCGATATTACTCCGCCGGAGATTGAGATCAACTGTGATAACAGAATGATACGATATAATGAATCCGCCTGGTTTGTTCCACTTAGATCAGAGGTCTGCAGATTCAGGATAACGGCCTTAGATAAGGAGAGCGGGGGGGGTAAGATTCTGGTTAAGGTTGATGATGACAGGGAATTTAAAGAATATAAAGAATCAGTGGTGATTACTGAAGGAGGAGGCCATATTATTAGGTGCAAGGCCTCGGATAGAGCGGGAAATTGGACTTCGGAAAAAGGGTTTAAGATTATGATGGGGTTAACTCGCTCTGAGTATTCTACAGTTGGGCTTTTCTTGTTGTATATGGGAGTTATCATCAATTCAGCTAAGTAAAAAGGTGTGCGACTAATCTCATGGCTAAAGAAACAAATAGATTTTGGGGAATAAAGGTTTGCCTCGCGCCGGGCCTGATAGTCATCCTCTTATTCCTTTTAGGGGTATTCGATCATTTAGAGGATATGACCCTTGACCTGCGCTTTCGTTTAAGGGGGAAGACAGACCCTGGTAAAGATATAATTATTGTGGGCATTGATGAAAACAGCCTGCAAAGGCTTGGAAGGTGGCCATGGCCAAGATCATACCATAGTAAGCTGATAGATTATTTAGCTGAAAGCAAGGCAAAGGTGATTGGAATGGACCTCTGTTTTGCAGAGCCTTCCCTCCAGGACAAGATGTTGATTGATTCCGCCTCCAGGGCGGGTAATATTATCCACCCTGTTTTTTTTGCCTTCAAGGGGGATGGAGAGGAAATAATGGTCGTAAGGCCCTTCGAGCAATTATCCAAGAGCGCCCTTTCTTTAGGGCATATCCAGGGTGAACCGGAAGTGGACGGCATCTTAAGAAGATTAAGCCTGGCAAGGTCCTGTCAGGATGAAACCTATTTGTCCTTCAGTTTAGAGGTGGCCAGGAATTTTCTGGGGATAGACCTGACTGAATTGGAACCCCTACAAGAAAAAACCTTCTTGCTTGGGCCATTGAAGATCCCTGTAGATAGAAAGGCAAATATGGTGATTAACTATGCCGGCAAGTCAGGCACATTTAAGACCTTCTCTTATGCGGATGTCCTGGAGGAGAAGATTCCCGGATCAGAATTTAAAGATAAAATAGTTTTGATTGGGATTACCTCAAAGGGGATTTCAGATGAAGTGATGACTCCCTTTTCTACCAAAGGTAATCCTATGTCCGGCGTAGAGGTTCAGGCCAATGCCGTTCGCACCATCCTCAATCAAGACTATATTCATCGACCAAACAGATGGGTAAATATATTCCTTATGTTGTTCCTTTCGATCATTGTGGGCTATAGTTTACAAAGGCTAAGCAACAAACAGGGCATTATCTTTACCCTTTGTCTCCTATTATCTTTAATCCTGGGCTCCTTTATTTTGTTTAAATTCAATGGAATTTGGCTGGATATTATAGCCCCTCCCACTATTTTAGTCTCCTCATTTGTCTTTCTAAACCTATTTGAAGTAAATAGCGCCAATAAGTCATTAGATAATGAAATCCGAAGGCTGTCCAATTTAACTGCTGATTCTGAAGCTAAGGTTTTAGGCCAAAGCCCCCTGAACATTCTGTCCAGTGAAACCATAAGGCAAAAGGTTCAAACCCTTTCTTCCATCCACCACTCAATCGTTGAAGATAAGACCAGGACGGATAATATCTTGTCGAGTATAGCCGACGGGATACTGGTCACTGATTGCCGGGGGATTATTATCTATCATAATTCTAAGTTTAATCAAATGTTGGACATAAAAGAGGAGATAATTAATACCAGTGTCATCGGCCTTATCCGGAGATTTTATGACTTAGCTGAACAGGAGCTTGAGAAGATTATAAATGAGAGCCGCACCCTCTCTTTTGATTTCCACTTGCCTTCACCATTTCCAAAGGCATATAATTTCACCCTTGTCTCGCTAAAAGACAAACAGGAAGAAGTGATCGGAACTGTAGGGATTCTGCATGATGTGACTTATCTGAGAGAAATTGATCGAACCAAATCCGAGTTTGTGTCTAATGTGTCTCATGAATTACGCACGCCATTAACTACTATTAAAGGCTCAGTTGAATTACTCCTGGGCGGGGCGGCAGGCGAGCTGAATGAAAAGCAAAGGAAGTTATTGACCATTAATGCTAACGATACCGAGAGATTAATTCGGTTGATTAATGACCTCTTAGATGTATCTAAGATCGAATCAGGAAAGATAGAATTAGATATAAGACCGATAAATATATTAGACGTAATAAGGGATTCTGTGGACAGATTAAAAACTCAAAGTGCAGCGAAAGATATTAGTTTGGCCATCTCCACCCCGCCTCAATTGCCCTTAATCTATGCTGATTTTGATAAGATAGGACAGGTCTTTACTAATTTAATAGATAACGCCGTCAAGTTCACCCCCCCCACCGGTTCTGTGACTATTCAAGTAGAGGATATGGAAAATGAATTGTTATGCAAGGTCATTGATACTGGAGCCGGCATCCCCGAATCAGACTTTGGGAAAATCTTCGATAAGTTTCAACAACTGAAAGCGGTCACAACCAGGAGAAAGAAGGGAACCGGCTTAGGATTATCTATATGTAAAGGTATTGTAGAGGAACATCATGGAAAGATTTGGGTAGAGTCAGAAGTTGAGAAAGGAAGTGAATTTGTCTTTACCCTGCCTAAGTAAGTTTCGGGTTTCGAGTTCCTCCCAACTCGAAACCCGAAACTAAAATAGTAGTACTGCTCGGCGGAAGTTCCCCGCCGGTTTCAGAAACCAGGTTTTTTGAAAAAACCTGGTTTCTCAGGCTCCGCAAACCGACGGGAAACTTCTGCCGACGTGTAGTAGTTGGAGCAGAGGGGAAGTAATATGCCTAAGAAAAAGATCTTATTAGTAGAGGATGAGGCGAATATTGTTGCCCTGGTAGAGATGGGTCTGGAATCATACGACTATGAGCTGCTGGTAGTTGAAGATGGAGAAACAGCCCTGGAAAAGGTTCACACTGACAGGCCGGATTTAATCTTATTAGATGTAATGCTGCCCGGTCAACTAAACGGCTATGAGGTATGCAGGCGACTGAAAGATAATTCCAAGTTTAAGGATATCCCGGTAGTTATCCTATCCGCCAGAGGACAGCAGGCCGAGATAGAGAAAGGATACGAAGTAAAGGCGGATGATTATATTGTTAAGCCCTTTAGTTTTTATGGATTGATAGAGAAAATCAGGGAGATGCTGGAAGACAATGGATAAACAAAGATCTGAGCTTATCGGCCACCTCTCTCATGAGGCTCGAACTTCCCTGACCTCAATCAAATGGGCAGCTATTCTCCTGCCGGAAAAAATAAAAGAGAACGCCGAGAAAGACGTTCAAAAACTTATAGACATAATCATCGAAGAAAATGAACGGTTGATCCGATTGCTGGATAATTTAGAAGACAGCGCTTAGCGCAAGGTGCCGCAAAAATCATGCACAAGTGCCGCAAAAGGTAATCAAATTTAAATAATCCCCTTCTTTTTCCCCTCGCCTGGAAATATCCTCAAAAAAATTTCTTGCCTGATTAGTCTCTATAAGCATTCGACTTAGCTACTTTAGCGTTCTGCCTTGCTCGTTATTTTCAGCCAGGCGGGAAATTGGCACGCTATTTGCTACATAAAATAGGTAAAAAGAGATTTCCAAAAGGTAAGCGTTCACGGGTTCAGGGTTCACGGTTCACGGTTGAGGAAAGCAGCGAAAAACGGGCGATGAACAAGGCCGAAAGACGCAACAACCCTGAACGTTGAACCATGAACCTGTGAACGGTTACCCCAAAAGGTAAATCTCGAAGAAACGAAAGGGAAGGAGTGATAACGATGAACCGAAAAGGCAGTATCTTGGTAGTTGATGATGAAGAAGGTGTAAGGCAGATAACAGGTGAGATCCTTAAATTTGAAGGTTATAATACCACCCTGGCCAATGATGGCTATGAGGCAATAGAGAAAGTAAAGACAACTGTTTTTGATATTATCCTCTTAGATATTATGATGCCGGGAATGAATGGATTAGAGACCTTCCTTAAGGTGAAGAATATCTGTCCTCAAACGGTAGTCATTTTGATGACGGCCTATGCAGCGGAGATCCTAATAAAAGAGGCTATCAAGGAAGGGGTCTTCGACGTCATTTATAAACCTTTTAGCATAGCCGTAATAATAGGTGTGGTAGAAAGGGCCCTAAAGAAGTCTCTTCTGTCAGGCAAGCATTTAAAGTATCCTCTTCAAATTTAATGGGTATCTGTTGTAAGTTGTAGGTTGTAGGTTCGC